>NZ_CABSQF010000017.1:0-105714 GCF_902479695.1 uncultured Phyllobacterium sp.
GCTGATGTACCCCACGCCACACGCCTGACCAACGTCGAAAACGCGTAAGGGCTCCGCATGAGAAGCGGCAGCAACCGGGCCAAAAAACAGGACCGCCCCCGGTGGGCGCGACCCGCCCCGCTTTTGTTTGTGGCTTGTCCGCGGGGGGGGAGAATTTGCCCCCGGCTGACCCCCGTGAGAGTTCCGGGGGCCCCGCCGATACGCCTGCCGGAGATGTTGCAGTGAATGCAGCACGCAGGCAGGCGATAACATCGTGCAAACCCGCTGGAAACGGATGTTCCGGAGCAAGACGGTAATCGGGAACCAGCACGGGCATCCTGGTCTCATTGGCAAGAACGCGGGCACATCGTTCATGCGTCTCGGGGCTGCAAAAGGCAAAGCCGCCACCATGAACGAACATGACAGCTCCAGCACCCGCCCCGTGCGGCACCAGAACACGCAGGTGGCAGGCCGAGGAACCAAGCTCTGCGTCAGCGGCAATGACGACTTCCGTTGCCCCGGCAAGCGGCGGCAGATCGACGTTGTTCCGCTCATTCGCGCGTTCGGATTGCGCCCTGCCCTCGGTGGGCGTCAGCAATGTAGGATCGGATTGCGGTCCCAACGCGCGTTCCGCGCGAAGCAGAGCTTCACGCATATCCGCCGAAAGCTCATCGCTGAAACCGGGCGCGACGCTCATTGATCCGCGTCCGGGAGTACGGTCGGCCCGAAGTCGACGATTGTCACGATATGGTGACGCAACGTCTGCGTTGCAGCAGAAACATCGCCCTGCTCGATGGCCTCTATTATGACGCGATGGCGCAACGCTGTGGCCATAAGATCGCGCGAACCGATACTTCTCGATATCTTGAACCGGTGATTGTGAACGAGGCAGCGATGAAGGATCGGATCGAGCGCTGGAAGATCGGCATCACGAAAGATTCTTCGATGAAAATCCCGATCAAATGCCGCCAGTTGCAACTCGTCATCGACCTTCGCCGCGTCAACCATATCGTTTGCGATTTCGTTCAGGTCGGAGATCAGCGTGCGGCTCTTGTGGCGCAGAACCCGGATGATGCCGTTGCACTCGATCTGCTGCCTCACCCGGAACATCTCGACCGCTTCATCGACGGTGCAGGCTGACACCAGCGTACCGCGGTGCCCCTGACGCCGCACGAGCCCCTCTTCCTGCAATTGCAACAGCGCTTCCCGAACCTTGCCCTGGCTGCACTGGAAGCGGGCTGCAAGGTCGAGTTCCGTTAGTGGCTCTCCGGCACGCAATTCACCAAGCATGATATCGCGCTTAAGCGAGTCGAACACGGCGGATGCTTTGGAGACGGCCGGATTGCGCGACGGACGGATTGGCCGCGAAGCGATGGGGTCGGACACTGCTGGCTCTCCTGTCAAGTTGCGGACTGCACAAATTATCATTATTGATATTGATATCGATAATGGAAGTCAATAACGTATTGGCGGAGGAGGAACAACACATGACAGCGATCAGTCTGAAGCAGATCAAAAAGCTCTATGGCACGGTTCCCGTGATCCACGGTGTCGACATTGACATTGCGAGCGGCGAATTTCTGGTTCTGGTTGGTCCATCCGGTTGCGGAAAATCCACCCTGCTGCGCATGATCGCCGGATTGGAGGAAATCAGTTCAGGCGAATTGAAGATTGGTGACACGACGGTTAACACCCTGCCGCCATCGGATCGTGACATAGCCATGGTCTTTCAGGATTACGCGCTCTACCCGCATATGAGCGTTGAGGAGAACATGGCATTTGGACTGAAGATGCGCAGTGAACCTGCCACCGAAATTGACAAGCGCGTCGCAGGCGCCGCAGACATCCTCAAACTCCAGGATTATCTCGAACGGCGTCCAGCACAACTTTCGGGCGGACAGCGCCAGCGTGTCGCCATGGGGCGCGCCATCGTCCGCCGGCCAAAGGCCTTCCTGTTTGACGAGCCGCTATCGAACCTTGACGCGGCGCTGCGCGTCGAGATGCGGCTGGAGATCGCCAAGCTGCATCGCCGGATGCAGGCGACGACCGTCTATGTCACGCACGATCAGGTCGAAGCGATGACATTGGCGGATCGGATCGTGGTGATGAACGCCGGTCATATTGAGCAGATCGGCCAGCCGCTTGACCTTTATCGCAAACCGGCAAGCCTGTTCGTTGCACGCTTCATCGGCAGCCCGACGATGAATACCTTCCCTGCCCAGGTCATCGAATCCGGTGGTAACCGCCTGGCCGTGCAGTTGCCGGCAGGCAAGGCCTCGGTCGAAATCTTGAACAGTTCAGATGAAACAGCAAAAATGGTTACCTTCGGCATCCGTCCGGAAGATCTTGCGATCTGCAACGCCGCGGAAGCATGGTTCAGCGGCGAACTGGTGGTGGTCGAACGGCTTGGGAGTCAGACCTTCGGTTACCTCGATGCCGGAACGGAGAAATTGATCACCGTCGAATTTCCAAGAACCGCGGACATTCGCGTCGGCGAGCGGATCTCCGTCAAGGGTGATGGTTCCCACATCCATCTGTTCGATATCGACAGAGGAAAGCGGATCAATTGACAGCCGGGCGACCCACCCAGAACGCAGTTGCCAGAAACGCCGACGGCCCCGCGCGCCGTTCATGTTCCGCTTCAGCGCGGCAATTTCTTCAGCATTCGGCACACGATCCGATCCAGGCTTAAGTGCGCTTAACGGGGGATGAGGTTCGGGCCAACAACATGGCCCTTGAACCCTGCCTGGGAATCAGCAAAGAATCATAGCCGCACTGTATTGAACAGCCCCGTTTCTGCGGCCTGTATTCATATAATCAAATGGTTTGGAAAACACTGTGAGCAGCAACGCATTCAAGCGGGCGGCGAGTCATTCGGATTCGTTGGCGCACGCAAATGCAGCGGGGTGGGGTCAAGGCTTCTCCACCCTTGTCCGAATTACCCATATGACGCTTCGCCATCCCTGGCAGACGACATTTGCCATCGGAGCCACTGTGATTGCGGCCAGTCTCCAACTGATGATCCCCAAGCTCCTGGGGCGTGCCATCGACGAGACCCAAACGGCCATGGCTGGAGGAACCGCTGGCACGATTGCGCAGGATGCCCTGCTCGTGACCGCTTTCGTCCTTTTGGCAGTCAGCATTCTGCGCGGCATCTTCACCATGATCCAGAATTACTATGGAGAGGCCGTGGGCCACCATATGGGTTACGAGTTGCGCCTGGCCTGCTATGAGAAAATCCAGCGGCTCAGCTTCAGTTTTCATGACAGCGTTCACTCAGGCGATCTCATCACGGTCGGCATGCTCGATCTCGAGGGGGTGCGCATGTATTTCTCCACGGCGCTGATACGCACAGTTCTCCTGTCCATTCTGATCGGCATCGGCGCCTATATGCTCTTGTCGACGGATTTCACTTTGGGGCTTGTTGCGTTGAGCTTTGTACCCTTCGTCGCATGGCGCTCGTCGGTTACACAGTTGCGCTTGCGGGCGACATGGCTCGATCTGCAAGAGCGTTTGTCGGTGCTCACAAGGGTCATGGAGGAAAATCTCGGCGGCATTCGCGTGGTGCGCGCATTTGCAGCAAAGGATCATGAGCTGGCAAAGTTTGACAAGGCTTCGCAAACCGCACTCGATCTTGCCCACGAACGTGTCGGCATCCGCGTCAGAAACACCAGCGCCATGACGCTTTCCTTCTTTGCGGCCATGGGCCTCGTGCTGTGGGTTGGTGGCAACAAGGTCGTTGTAGGTGAAATCACCGTGGGAACACTGACATCGTTCCTGACATTCATGACGATCCTGCAAATGCCCGTGCGCCAGCTTGGCCTGATGGTCAACTCCTATGCCCGTGCCTCCACATGCGGAACACGCATCTTTGCCCTTCTCGACCTTGATGTCGCGATCAAGGACCCCGTAAATGCCAGGGAGCTTGCCATATCGGATGGGCTGTTGCGTTTTGAAGATGTTGGCTTCTCCTATCCACAGCTCAGCAACCGGCCGGTGTTGCAGCATCTGAGTTTCGAAGCCCGGCGCGGTGAAACCGTTGGCATTGTCGGCAAGCCAGGCAGCGGAAAGAGCACGTTGGCGCACCTCATTCCACGCTTTTATGATGCGACCAGCGGCAGGATCACTATCGACGGGCAGGATATTAGGAGCGTGACGCTGGAATCGCTGCGCCGCGCGGTCGCGGTCATTCAGCAGGATGCATTTCTGTTTACGACGACAATCGAAAACAACATCGCCTATGGCGATCCATGGGCGGAAGAGCCGAGAATCGAACGGGCGAGCGAGTCCGCGCAGCTGCATAATTACGTCCTCGGCCTGCCCATGGGCTATGGCACAATCGTCGGTGAACGCGGCGTTTCATTGTCAGGCGGACAGCGGCAGCGCCTTTCGATCGCGCGCACCCTCATGCTCAAGCCGGCGGTCATGGTGTTCGACGATTCAACGGCCGCGATCGATGCCGGTACGGAACAGCGCATCCGCATCGCCATGCGCCGCTACGCCAAGGACCGGGTGACAATCGTTGTGGCGCACCGCCTGAGTTCATTGATGCATGCCGATCAGATTCTGTTCATCGAGGATGGCCAGATCGTCGAACGCGGGACCCATGAAAGCCTGCTCGCGGCAGGCGGCCGCTACAAGGCACTTTACGATTTGCAGGTTCGCCCCGGTGACGGTCTCGCCGCGATGGAAAAAACGGAGATGGGATCGTGAGCGACGAGAATGAGACGGAGCGCAACGACGTTCGCGACGATGGACGCCGACCGCCCCGCGCCGTTGTGGGATCGCACCGGATCGAAGAGGAAATGTTCGGCAAGGTTTTCGATGGCAACATAGCCAGGCGGATCTGGACGTTCGTGGCACCTTACAAGATGCAGATGCTCATTGCCGTTGGTGCAGTGCTGACCTTTACAGCCACGCAATTGATGATCCCGCTCATCATTCGCTACGCAATCGACCATGGTATTGCGCCAGGCGGCAATCACGCCGCACTTGTCTATGCGATCGTTGCATTTGCTCTGGCGATACTTGTCAATTTCGTTGCCAGCTATATCCAGGAAACCGTAGTCGGACGTGTCGCGGAAGACGTCCTGTTTGACATTCGCCGGGCGATGTTCTCGCATCTCCAGCGCGTTTCCCTTTCCTTCATGGACAAGACGGAGGTTGGACGGCTGATGTCGCGGCTGCAGGGCGACGTGAACTCAATGCAGGAGTTTCTCGAAACCTCTGTTCTGTCGGTTGGCGATATCACCCTGCTCTTCGGCATTGTCTTCGTCATGCTGTATCTGGATTTTCGCCTTGGTCTTTTGACCCTTGCCGTGCTTCCCATTTTGTTCGTCGTGCGCATTTTCTGGCTGCCCCGCGCCCGGATCGCTTTCATGGCGGCACATGAAACCAATTCAGTCACCAACGGTGCTCTGGCTGAAACCATCCACGGCGTGCGCGCCGTTCAAAGCATGGGACGCCAGAGGGTCAATTTCATGCTCTACAATGACAAAGCCCATGCCAATCTGATGACGCATCTCAGAGCAGCAAAGTACGCTCAGGTCATGGTGCCAATCGTGGATTCACTCACCGGCGTTGCCATGGCACTCGTCATCGTCGTCGGCGGCGCGCGCGTGCTCAATCAGGCGCTTGACGTGGGTGTCATGGTCGCGTTCCTGTTTTATATCCAGCGCTTCTTCGATCCGATCCGTTCACTGACCCTGCAATATTCGGTGATGCAGCGCGCTATGGCGTCTGGACAGCGGCTAACCGAAGTTCTGGATGTGCCGATCAGCATCACCGATGCTCCGGATGCGCGCGTTCTGACGCGGGACACCGATGGATCGGTCGAGTTCCGTAATGTCGTTTTCGGCTATAATCCGAAGCATCCCGTTCTGAAAAATGTCAGCTTCAAGGTCAACCCGGGCGAGACCGTGGCGCTCGTTGGCCCCACCGGTTCCGGCAAGTCGAGCGCGATGGCGCTCATTCACCGCTTCTATGATGTCCAGCAGGGACAGGTCCTCGTGGGTGGCCATGACGTACGGAATCTGACCCAGGATTCCCTCGGTCAGCAGATTGCGATGGTGCTGCAGGAGCCGTTTCTGTTCACCGGAACGGTTTTCGAAAACATCTGCTACCACAAGGACAGCGCATCACTCGACGATGTCATCAAGGCGGCAAAGGCCGTCGGCGCGCACGAGTTCATCATGAATCTTGCCGAGGGATACCAGACTGAACTGGGCGAGCGTGGTGGAAATCTTTCGCTTGGCCAGCGCCAGTTGATCAGCTTTGCCCGCGCACTGGTGGCCGATGCCAAAATCCTCGTTCTTGACGAGGCCACGGCAAATATCGACAGCTACACCGAGATGCTCATCCAGAAAGCCCTCGTAAAGCTGCTGGAGAACCGCACCGGGCTTGTGATCGCCCACCGCCTCGCCACCATTCGCGAAGCTGATCGCATCATCGTCCTGCAAAATGGACAGATGATCGAGATGGGAGACCATGATGCCCTTATGGAGAATGGCAAACTCTACGCGCAGCTCTACAATCTCAACTATTCATCCTTCGACGATATTCCGGCCGTCGAGCCCGAATGGGGCCAGGCCAAGGATTCCGGCACGTAGTGAATTCACCGCAGATGGCAGTGCCGGCAATACCTATTTCGCGGGCGCCCGTTTGCGGACAGTTCGAGCCTGCGGAACACGTTTGTCCGGTGACGGTTCCATGCGCGGCTTGCCGGTGAGCTTCCCCTCGACAAAGGTGAGATAAACGGAGCCGCTCCAACCGTCAGGAACGATCCTCGGCAGTGCCGACAGTTCCAGATGGAGCATCCCGGCAGCCGGGGCATCGAACAAGGCGGCGAGTTTCGAGCCGATAGGCGAACCGATGCCCGTACATGGGTCGGGACCAATGCGTGCCCGGTAATAGCCATTGTCACCCACAGTGATATCGTTGAAGCACATATGGTTCAGCCAGAGTTTGGGTGTGATAAAACCAAGTTTGCGGCCAAAAGCGGCAAACAGGCCTGCATAGAGAGGTGCCACCGCGCTGGTGCCGCCGACGACCATCGTCTGCCCGTGCACGCAAATCTCATAACCGGCGCGCGGATCGGCATGCGCCGCAACATCAGGCACCATCCGGCCCGGCCCGTGCGGCGCACCGGCCTCCCACGGTTGCGGCGCAAACAATGTCGAGAAGCCGCCGCCCGTCCCATTGCCGTCCGGATTGCCCGGATCTTCATTCCAGACCACTTCACCTGCAGCCGATTTGGAGGTTCCACCGCAGCCAATCACATTCGGGCAGGACGCAGGCATGTCGACATTGGCGGGACTGCTGCCACCATCACTTGAATTATTGTCGCCAGCCGCGGCGAAAACCACCATGCCCGCTGTTGTCGCCGCCTGAGCTGCGCTTTGCATCTGGGCAACCAGATCCTGGCCGGTGCCCTGTCCGGCCTTGACCCAAAGTGCCTCATCGGCACCCCAGGAAAGCGAGCAGACATCGCAGCCATCCGCTGCCGCCGCCCGCACCGCCGCTGCAATTCCACTGGGCTGAGGCGACGCCCAGTAAACCCGGATCGAGGCGGGCCGGCCGGTTGCCGCATAATAGGATGCGGCCGCGATTTGAATGTCGAGTGCAACCTCGACATCGGCATCACCAGACCGGCCATTGTTCCTATTGGGATTGTTCCCGGCACCGGCAACCGGCACATCAACGATCTGAGGCACAGGCTGCCCCAGCGCTGCAAAATACGCGTCCATGTCGCTCGCAACCCAGCCGCCACCGAGCTCAACAATGGCAATCACACCGCCACCGAGAAGGTTTTGCGGCCAGTCATAGGCCTTGCAAAGATCAGGAACGCTCCAACTTGCCGGTACCGCCTGGCCACGGCCGGTCCTCTGCGCCTCGACAGGATTTCGAAGCTTGAAATAAGGCCTGCAAATGGCAGACTGTTCGCTGCGCAGCGCCTGCGCAATGAACCGGGCCCTTGTGCTGTCGTAGAAAACACTGAGATCAGCTTTCAACGCGGTCCGGGACTCGCCATCAAGATAAATCATGTGCCCCGACGGATAGTTGCGAATAGTCAGATTAGCGCGCACCGACGGATTGGTGAGCGGCATATCCGCCAACGTCAGCGCGGTCTGGAAGAATGGCGTAACGGAATCATAATAGCCATTGGCTGAAAACACCTTGAGGCTGGGATTGAGCGCCATCACCGCCGCCAGATCGCCGGCCGTATAGAGAACCGGGTTGCCATTGGCATCCTTGCCACCTCTCTGCGCGCCCGTTGGATCGATGTGGCCGAAATCCCAATTTTGAAATGCCTGATCGTTGAGATCGGCGAAGGGTGACAGAGCCGTGAATTTCAACTCATCGTTCAGATAGGTATTCCACATGGCGGTATAGACGCCGCTCACGGCGGTCATCGTCGGATCATTGCCACCGGAATTAGGGTCAATCTGACCGGCAATTCCCGTATCGATGGCGGTCACCCTTCCATCATAGGCCCCAAGCGCCAGCCCCCGATCCTGCAGGAGGGTCGTCAGGAAGAGGAGATTGGCACCATTGTTCGCCTCGACATTCAAGCTCCAGGACGTGAGGACGACGGGCGAAATGCCGAGATAATCACTCAGAGTCTGCAATGTCGCCGCGTCAAACTTGGGAAAATCCGTCAAAGCCTTTGCATAAGGACCCTGTGCGAAGGCCTTCACCGTATCCATGAAGGCAGGCAGCGGCGGGCGCACCCCCACATTGGCTTTATTATGATACCAGGCGTCTGCCGCCAATGTCGGCAACAGTCCAACCGGATTGCCGGTTTGCGTATAATCGAGGATCGACGACTGCAGCGTCAGACCGTTGATATCGACACCGTCTTCATGCAGCATCCATGCCAATACACAGGTGCGGGGCGTGCCATAGGATTCACCAAAGAGGAATTTGGGTGAATTCCATCGATCAAAGGCGGTCAAATAACGCTTGATGAATTGGGCAATCGAGCGCGCATCCTGATCGACGCCCCAAAAATCCCGGTTCCGGTTCGGCGCAATTGCGCTTGAGTAGCCGGTGCCAACGGGATTGATGAACACCAGATCGCTGCGATCCAGCAGACTGTCCGGATTGTCTTCGATGGTGTAGGGAGCGGGCGGCGTAAAATCGGGCATATTGGTCTTGATACGGCGCGGCGCAAACGACCCGAGCAGCAGGAACACCGACGAGGACCCCGGCCCGCCATTGTAGAAAAAAGTGACCGGGCGCGTCGACGGATCGACGCCATCAGCGGCAAAACTGACGTAGAAGAACGCCGCTGCCGGCTGCGCACTGGATGGATTAACGGTAACCAGATGGCCGGCACGCGCTGTATAGGGAATTGTCTTGCCGCCAATCATTGCCACATGGCGGGTAATGGCTGCATTCTCCGCCGCGTTTGCGATGGAATCATCAGGCCCTGCGCCGTAAGGCGTGGTATCGAGAACGGGTTGGTCTGAGGGAGATTCTTTGACAGATGAAACCTCGGTCATGGATCACACTCCGATACTAGGTAACATTTTCTCTGCTGCTTTGATCCTAGACCTCAAGCTTTGCCCTGTAAATCAGATAGGCGCCGCTTGAAGGCGACGCCATCCTGATCCGGCACCAACCACCGCAGAGCGGATGGCACCGCGTGCCCTGGATTTGCGGGAGGGTGAGCGGCGCTTCTGCCAGCGCCCTGTAGAAACAGCCTAGATCAATCCCTCCAGCCGGACATAACTCGCTTCCATGCCGTGCTCCATGCCGCTTGCCAGCATCATGGACCGCGTTTCAGCGTCAGGCAACGTCATACGCATGGTCATCAGCGTACCGGATCCGTCCGGATCGAACCGCGTTTCCACATGGTTGTCCGGCGTCGTGTCTGGAAGATGCATCCGCTCAATATGAACAATGCGGCTGTAGGGCTCCAGTTCCAGATATTCGCCTGTCAGATAAAAGCCACTGCCGTCAGGGCCTTTCCATTCAAATCGGATCTTCCCGCCAGGGCGCGCCTCGTTGGTACAGACGGGCATCGTCCATCCGTCCGGCCCAAGCATCCATCTTTGAATCAGCGTTGGCTCTATGTGTGCACGGTAAACGGCTTGAGGCGGCGCATTGAAATGCCTCGTCACCACAACATGCAGATCGCCCTCGGTCTTGATCGTTAGTTTACTCATTTCAATTCCTCTCCATTCTCAACCACGTCCGCCAGGACTCCATCGAGCCTGTCGTAGTCCTGAGCCAGCGCATCCCTCAGCATTGCAAGCCATCGATCGACGGTTTCGATCCCGGCGCTCGATAACCGGCAGGGCCGCTTCGCGCCCTGGATACGCCGGACAATCAGCCCGGCATTTTCGAGCACCTTCAAGTGCCGAGAAATTGCTGGCTGGGTCATCGCGAAGGGCTCCGCCAACTGCATCACCGTCTCCTCGCCATGCGCCAGGCGCGCAAGAATTGCCCGGCGTGTGGGGTCGGCCAGCGCTAAAAATGCAGCATCGAGATTTGTCGCGTCAGTTGAAATACTCATAACATGCTTGTTATATAACATACTCGTTATAGTCAATAGGGAACACACGTCTTGACACCGGATTGGGCATGATGTCCCAGCCTGCGGTCAGACCGCCCATTCCAGATCAGTGGTGAATGCAATTGTCAGCCACCGGTCTGTACTTTCGTCGCCTATGGCTTCGCCGATCTCGTCCCGGATAGCATCCCATTCCTCAAGGCGCCTTGACGGCCACCCCATAGGGACAATGAAGTACAGCTCAATCTGCTTTCCGCGTCCGACCTTTGCCACATAAGCGCGGTAGGAAACGAAGCCATATCGCTCAACAAAATGTTGCGCGACGGTGTCGACGTGCAATTTCAGCGCCGGGGGCGTGATCAGAAAGATATCGGCCAGTGCCTGCCTGATCGTGCCGATGGGAAGTGGAATGATAACGACGCAGACAAGGGCAAGGACTGCAGGATCAATATAGGGGGTGATCCAGTCGAGCCGCGTTCCCTCTATTGCATAGCCAACGGAAAATGCCACCAATAGTGCAGCGGTAATGCCCCCGGACATAATCCAGGCCTTGGCGTCCAAAGCAACAAAGTCGGAATGCAGACGTTTATTCATTTTCATTTCAACGACTGCCATGACCGTGCAGGCAATGAGAGCAACGGCGGCATAGAAAATCGCGAAGCTGAACTCGAGATCGCGGCCGCCGCTCATCAGGCTGCCGATCGCATTGATCAATGCGTAAATCGCAACGCCCGATAGCATAATGCCGTTGAGGCCAAGCACCATGGGTTCAAGATGCCAAAAACCCATTGTGAACCGTTCCCGGAGTTTTCCGGTCGGAACAGCGGATAGTGCGATCAGCCGCGCAACCCCCAGAGCCAGCCCGCTCATCGCGGCATCGGCCAGCATGTAGACACCGTCAAATACGATGGAGAAAGACCCTGCCAGCAAGCCGAATATCACGCCAAAGCCCGCGACGCAGATTGTAACAGCTATGGATATGCGAAGAATGCCCTGTTCGCTGTTCAACGGTGGCCTCCGGTCATGAGTGTCGGAATGATATCCCGGCGAACCGTATCACCATCACAAGATGACCGACAGGGATTCCGGGCAGGCAACACACTTGCGGATAAACATTCTGGCATAAAACCCGTCCGCGCCCCGCGAGGCACCGAGCATCGGCCAATGCCCCGACGCCCCCAAATCTAATGCTCGCCCAACTTTTTCAAGTAGATGGAAAGAAGTTGGGTCTGGGACGATATGCCGAGCTTGCGGTAAACATTGCGCCGGTGAACCTTTACAGTGCCCATGGTGATCGAAAGCCGTAATCCGATAGATTCTGACGAGTGCCCTTGCAGCACAAGTTCGATGATCGCCGCCTCGCGATCCGTCAGGTTGAGATCACGCCACACTGTGTCAGCGGCATTTAACTTGTCCTTGCGACGCCCTTTCCTTTGCTTTGCAACGGCGGCGTCAAAGAGAAGGCCGATATCCTGATAATAGTGTTTCACCAGTCTTGCGATCAGTGGCTCAGCCTTGCGCAATAGCGAAAGATCTTGCGTTGCAAAGGGACCTGTTTCTTCGCGCCGCATCAGCGAGAGCACAATTGTAAGGTCCTGTGCGATGGGAACGAAGAAGCCAATTTCCTCGGCAAGTCCTGTCTGAACATAATAGGTGCGATAGTACTCGCTGGAAAAAAAGCGGTCTGGCGCAAGCTCGCGCATGCGCCAGACTCCGGACCTCGCCTCGCGGGTGTTGTGATAGAAGGGATCGAGGAGATAGGGCCCCATTTGATACAGATTGACGAAAATGACCTGCTCCGCCGGATCAAAAGTGCTGTAGAGATCAATGGGGCGTTCATTCCCGCGATAAGCAAACATCACCACGTGATCGAACTTGACCAGCGAACGCATCATCTGGCGAAAAAGATCGCCAAACTCATGCGATGGCATTGTCGATCTGCCTATCAACCGGCGAAACACATCGAATAGCGTTTCAATATCGACGCTCATCGTGCCGGCTCCTCATCTTTTCATAACTGCAATTGCATATACACCTTACATTGGCATTCGCCTGATGAAATACCTCTTTTGGGGTATATACCGCACAGTCACGGATTGGCTACCTTGCTGGTCATGACGGTGGCAAAGGCAGCGCAGACTGACCAATGTAACTTAAAGCCGCAGGGGACTAATGTGACATCTCATTCAGTGAACGACATCGAGTTTCGGTCGGTCAGCAAATCCTATGGCGCCGTGACCGCTGTCTCCGATATTAATCTCCAGGTCCCAAAGGGCGCATTTGTCGCTTTGCTCGGCCCTTCCGGTTGCGGCAAGACGACGTGCCTGCGTATGATTGGCGGTTTCGAACAGCCCACGACGGGCGACGTCCTGATCAACGGCAAACCCATGAACGGTGTCCCGGCCCACCAGCGGCCCGTGAACATGGTGTTTCAGCAATACGCACTCTTTCCGCACTTCAATGTCGAACAGAATGTCTCCTACGGGCTAAGGCAGGCCCGCCCGAAGATCAGTGCGCCCGAGATATCCCGCCGCGTCGGCGAGGCGCTGGAAATGGTGCGGCTTGGCGGGTTCGGCAAGCGCCGTATCCACGAAATGTCCGGTGGGCAGCAACAGCGCGTGGCCTTGGCGCGCGCATTGGTCAATAAGCCGTCCGTGCTGCTTCTGGACGAACCGCTTGCGGCACTCGACAAGAAATTGCGCACGGCCATGCAGATCGAACTGCAAACATTGCAGCGCGAACTGGGCATCACCTTCGTTCTGGTAACCCATGACCAGGAAGAGGCCCTCTCCATGAGCGACCTTGTCTGTGTGATGAATGCGGGACGCATCGTACAGCTTGCAGCCCCGCAGGAAGTCTATGACAAACCGCGGGATCTCTTTGTTGCCGACTTTGTCGGCAAGACCAATCGAATAGCTGCAACAGTCGAAGCAGATGGTGCCACGCTGCGCCTTGCAGATGGGAGTGCCCTATCGATAGGGGAAAGGAGCGCCCTGCCCCCCGGCGCGGTGACCCTGGCGCTGCGCCCTGAGGCCATCACCTTGCATCGACAAAACCAATCGATCTCGGGCAGGCTTTCGGGCGTTGTAACCCATCGCATCTTCCTTGGATCATCGGTTGAATACTCGGTTTCCGTCAACGGGCTTGGCAATTTCCTGATCACTGCCGATCGGCATGTTCTCTCGGAGAGCAGCCTGGTGGAGCCCAATGAAAGGGTTGTGCTGAGCTTCAACCCCGACGCTGCGCATATCTTTCCGGCCTGAACAATATCAAAAAAGGGAACATCTTCATGCCTAAACACTATAGAGAGAATGCCCCAATAACAGCTGCACAGTTCATGGATGAGTTGATGCGACTCAAACGCGGGTCCGTCTCCCGCCGGCACTTCCTGGGCGTTACCGGACTTGGTCTGGCCTCCGCAGTGCTGGCAGGCCAGACCGGCTTGCTCTCGTCTCCGGCCTTCGCCGAGGACCTTGGCAAGCAGATGTCGATCGCCACCTGGCCGAACTATCATGATCCTGCAACCTTTGAAGCTTTCACGGCGAAAACCGGCGTTGCGGTCGAAGTCAATGTTTTTGGTTCGAATGAGGAAATGCTGGCGAAATTGCAGGCCGGAGGCACCGGCTGGGACCTGTTTGTGCCAACCAACTACACCATCTCCACCTATGTAAAGCTTGGCCTGATCGATCCTCTCGATATGTCGAAGCTGACCAATTACAGCCCTGCCACAGAAACTGCGCGCTTCACCGCCGAGGGGACCATCAGCGGCACGACCTATGCGGTGCCAAAGAACTGGGGCACGACCGGAATTGCCCTCAACTCAAAGAAAATCAAAACACCCGTAGCGAGCTGGAAGGATTTCTTCGAGGTTGCACAAAATGAGGCCGACACGCGCACCATCGTGCATGACTATCAGCTCACGACAATCGGCAGTGCTCTGGTTTCGCTCGGTTACTCCTTCAACTCCGTCAAACCTGACGAACTCGCCAAGGCAGAAGCACTTCTGGTGAAGGTCAAACCGCACCTCTATGCCATCAACAGCGATTATCAGCCGGCCATGCGCGCAGGAGATGCATGGATGACCATGTGCTGGACCAATGATGGGGCGCAGCTCAACCGCGATGTACCGGAAATCAAGTTTGTTCTTGGCAAAGATGGCGGCGAGATCTGGTCGGACTTCTATGCCATCCCCAAAAGCGCCGCGAACAAACCGGCGGGTTACGCTCTGTTGAACTACCTCATGGATCCAGCCAACGCCGTCAAGGAGCATATCGCCAATGGCGCTCCGACAACTGACAGCCGCGTGCTTTCGCTTCTTCCGAAGGAAATTACCTCCAACACCATTGTCTATCCCCCGGATGGACAACTGACCCCACTGGAGTTCGGCGCGGCGGTCACGCTCACCGATCCCGCCCGTGCCGAGGTCATGGCGCGCTTCAAGTCAGCCTGACAACACATCTTGCCCTTCTCTCGGCACTCCGTAGTCGAGAGAAGGACAGGCACATCATCCATACAAGAGATATCCGATGGCACTGGCTACAAACACGAAACGAAGGATGGTGACCGCATCGCTTGTCGCACCAGCTGTGGCTTGGCTTTTCATTTTCCTCGTGCTGCCCTTCATTGCCATGCTGGTTTTTTCCGTGGGAGAGCGCGCACCTGAAGGCGGATATCAACCGGCCTTCACATTCGCACAATTTGCCAATCTGCCATCGCGCGCCGCCGCTTTCTGGAATACGCTCTTTCTCGCGCCTGTCGGCGCCTTCATCTGCCTGATTGTCGCTTATCCGGTTGCCTACTATCTCGCAGTCAAGGCCAATCCCCGGTATCGGCTCCTGCTTGTTTCACTGGTCATTGTCCCATTCTGGACCAGCCTTTTGGTGCGCACCTACGCCTGGATGTATCTCCTCGGCTCCCGCGGCATTCCCAATCTTCTGAGCATGGTCGGTTTCGACGACGTGCGCATCCTCAACACCCATGGCGCCGTCCTTCTTGGTATCGTTTACGGCTATCTCCCGCTGATGATCATGCCCATCTATGTCAGTCTGGAAAAGCTTGATCGTCGCCTTCTCGAAGCGTCCGCTGATCTGGGTGCCAAACCGGTCTCCACTTTTTTCAGCATCACACTGCCACTCTCCCTGCCCGGGGTGATGACAGGATTGTCGCTCGTCACGATCCTGCTGCTTGGCGAGTATTTGATCCCGCAGCTTCTTGGCGGCGGCAAGGTGTTTTTCATCGGCAATGCCCTCGTCGATCTCTTCCTGCAGTCGCGCAACTGGCCATTCGGATCGGCAATCGCCGTCACACTGGTGATTTCAGTGGTTTTCGTGCTGCTCATTGCCATGCGCATTGCCTGGAAGATCGCGGGAACCAGACAAGTGGACCTCGTTTGATGCGTGCATTTATTTCGGCAGTCTATGTGTTCCTCTACGCACCGATCGCGCTTGTGGTGCTGTTTTCCTTCAATGCCGGTCGCAATGCCAGTGAATTCACCGGCTTCTCAACGATGTGGTATGGCAAGGCTCTGGGCAACACGTTTCTCGTTGCCGCACTGCAGAACAGCCTCATCATTGCCCTGACAAGCGCGACACTGGCCGCCATATTCGGCACAATGGCAGCCATCGGGATGGAGCGGTTGGGCACCCGCGCGCGGGCTGTACTTGATGGTCTGTTTGCAGCAGCTATCGTCGTGCCGGGCGTGGTGATCGGCATTGCGACACTCGTCGCATTGGTGGAAGTTTTCTCCTTTCTCAATCCGCTGCTCAACGCCATTTGGCCTGGTGCCAATCCGCCGCAGCTTGGCCTTGGCTACGGATCGATTGTCGCCGCGCACGGGCTCTTTTCGATGGCATTGGTGACCATGATCGTGAAGGCGCGTATCGCCAGTCTTGGCCGCGACATCGTTGAGGCCTCAAGCGATCTCTACGCAACGCCGCTGACCACTTTTCGATTGGTGGTGCTGCCGCAAATCCTGCCGTCGGTGCTGGCGGGCTTTCTGCTCTCGTTCACATTTTCCTTCGACGATTTCATCATCGCCTTTTTCGTCGCCGGTTCCAAAACGACTTTGCCCATCTATGTCTTCGCGTCCATTCGGCGGGGTGTTACCCCGGAGATAAATGCCATTGCCACGCTGGTTCTGGTCGCCTCACTGATGATGATCCTGATAGCCCGCATTCTGATGCGTGAGAAAAAAACAACAAACTGACACACAGGAAACCCCATGATCCTCAGAGATCGCGTTGCTATAGTCACCGGAGCCGGCTCCGGAATCGGTGAGGCCGGTGCCGCCATTCTGGCGCGCGAAGGCGCTCATGTGGTCGTCATTGATATCAATGCAGATAATGCGGAAATCGTTGTGGACCGCATTTGCAAGGCGGGCGGACACGCGGAAATTGCTGTTGTCGACGTGACCGATGATCAGGCGCTTGCGGCAAGTATATCTTCAGTGGCCGCCAGGCACGGGCGCATCGATATTTTGCACAATCATGCCGGAGCACAGATTGCCGGCAACCTCGAGCAGGTGCCGGTTGAAGGGTTCGACCGGTCCTGGAGCCTGAATGTTCGGGCGCATTTCATGGCCTCCCGTCTTGTCATGCCGGTGATGAAAGCCGCGGGCAAAGGCGTCATACTCAACACATCATCATCGTCCGGCGTCCTCTATGATCGCGAGATGATTGCATACACGACCACCAAACACGCTGTCATCGCGATGACCCGCCAAATGGCCGGCGATTACGCGCGATTTGGAATCCGCGTAAACGCGCTTTGCCCCGGTTGGGTTGACACCCCCTTCAACGAACCTTTCATCGGCCAAATGGGCGGACGCAGTGCAATAGAAGCCTATGTCCAAGAGCAGGTTCCATTGGGGCGTTGGGCAGATGTCGAGGAGATAGCCGAATCGATCCTATTTCTGGTTTCAGATCGTTCGTCCTACATTACCGGGCAAGCGCTCGTGGTGGATGGTGGAGAAACGATCTCCTGAGCGCTGGCAAATAGCGCGGGCGTGCGGCCCAGCTCGGACGTCTCTTGAAAAGGGCCGGACCATTGGGTCCGGCCAAGTTGTGAAGGCCCAAGACCTTCTCCCTGGGGTGGGGGATGTCAGCACCCAAGAGGAGTGGTGCCGACATGTCTTCAGTAATGCCCTGCTGAAGCACTTGCAACCCGATTGTCTCCAGCATTCTCACATTATGGGCCGCTTGCCAGTCCCTCGCCGCAGGTTCATTATTTAATGGGGAATCCAGCCCGTGGGATAAAGCGCGGCAGGATCGTACATCCGGGTTCCTGTGAGGTCATATCGATGAACTGCACGGGTTGCGGTTTTGACGTTCAAAGCGGTTTTGCGTTTTGCCCAAAATGTGGCGCGAAACAAGCCAGCGCGTGCCCCAACTGCGAATATCTGTGCCCACCAGACTTCGTGTTCTGCCCAAAATGCGGAGCCCAGATCGCCGATCCGCCGACAATCAGCGGCCTGCAAAGGCCGCAAGAATCGTCCCGACAAGCCCTCCGGCCCACGCTGGTAAAATCCGAAACCGGTGCGGATCGCCGTACCGTTACCGTGTTGTTTGCCGATCTCTGCGGTTTCACCACATTGAGCGAACAACTCGATCCGGAAGTCATGCAAACGCTCCAAAACGAACTTTTTGAAGAGCTGACGGCGGCGGTACAGGGCTTCGGGGGCTTTGTCGACAAATTCATCGGCGATGCGCTGCTCGCATTGTTCGGGGCACCGGTCGCACATGAAGACGACCCTGAGCGAGCGCTCCACGCGGCGCTGGACATGGTCAGCCGGGCCGCAATGGTGGGAAAACGCTGGCAAACACGCTCGCATTCGCCTCTGATTCTGCATGTTGGTATCAATACAGGTCCGGTCGTTGCCGGCGGCTTTGGTGCGGGCACCGCCAAATCCTATTCAGTGACGGGCGATACGGTGAACAGCGCGCAACGGCTGCAATCGATGGCGAAACCGGGCGAGATCCTCGTTGGGCCGCTGACCTATCGCCTCACGCGACATGCATTCTCTTATGATTCGCTTGGTGACCAGGCCCTGCGTGGCAAGGTTGGCAGCGTTCTCGTACATCGGCTGGTGGGAGCACTCGAGGAGCCCCGCACCGCACGGGGCCTTGAAACACTTGGCCTGAGTGCGCCACTGGTCGGGCGTGAAAAGGAACTTGCCCGTATGCTTGGCTGTCTTGATCTGGCAGCCGCTGGTCGAGCCCAATTGGTACGGCTGATCGGCGAGGCAGGCATTGGGAAATCACGCCTGACCGAGGAATTCCTGGCAAACACGCGTGATGATCCTCGTTTCACCAATGTCGTCGTCCGGCGAGCCATCTGTTCACCGCTCGGTGAGCCGTCATATGGCACGCTCGCTGCTGTGTTGCGCAGTGCCTATGAAATCAACGCCAATGATTCACCGGAGAAAACAAAGGATTTGCTCGCCGCCGGGCTGAGCGAACTTGGCCTTGCTGCCGGCGAAGTGAAGCAATTGATGCCGCTCCTGCTTTACGTTATCGGTCTTGGCGAATCCGATGATGTGCTGCATCAGGTTGAACCCGAGCAATTGCGCCGACAGATATTCTATGCAATCCGCACTATTTTCGAGCAGCGCCTGGCGCGTTCACCCCTGCTGCTTGTCGTCGAAGATCTCCATTGGGCTGATACCGCATCGCTCGAGGCATTGCGCTTTTTGATGGATCGTCTGGAGCGCAGCCGCTTCATGCTGCTGACAACCCATCGGCCTGCATTTGATACGGATATGCTGGATTCTAGCCGTATCAGCTTGACGGCGCTGCGCCTCCCCCCTTTGCACGCCAATGACGGTCGAAAAATGCTCAGTGCATTCTTCGGTCATGGCCCCGGCGGATTGCCAGCCGATCTGTGCAACGGCATTGTCGATCGCGCCAACGGCAATCCTCTGTTCATCGAGGAAATTGTGCGTCATTTCATTGAGGTTGGGGCCGTGCAAAGGGACAACCGGCATTGGCGGGTGGCAAACAGGGAGGCAGCTGCCGACATTCCCGTCGGCATACAGGCAATGTTGCTCGCCCGAATGGACAGGCTGCCGCCGGAAGTGCGCAGATTGGCCCAGGAGGCCGCAGTTATCGGGCCGCGTTTCGATGCAGAATTATTGAAGACCATTTCGGCGGCCCCGACAAACGTCGAAGCGGGGCTCGATCTCCTTTGTGATGCTGAAATCATTGAGGAAATCCCGGGTGCAAACCCGGTATCGGCGCCAGGCTACCGCTTCATCCAGACGCTGCTTCACGATGTGATTTACCACAATCTCCTGTTGCAACGGCGCATTGAGATGCATGAGCTCATCGGTGATACATTGGAACGATTGTATGGAGACGATCCAGAACGTCTCGAAGATCTGGCAATGTTGGGTCACCATTTCAGCCAAACCGCAGCCACGACGAAAGGTGCGCACTACCTGATGGCAGCGGGCGATCGGGCACGCAAGACATACGCCAACGATGACGCGGTCCGTCTCTATCGGCAGGCGCTGGATGCCCTGTCGAATACTGGCGACCATGGGCCGGAATCGCTGCTCTTGCGCGAACGCATTGCCGATCTCTGCGGACCCGCAGGTCGGCGCGATGTCGCCGATGAACAATACCAGACCGTCCTTAACATTCATCGCGCCAAGGGTGACCTCGCCGCTACCGCAAGAATATTGCGCAAGCTTGGGCGATTGCTTTGGGACTCCGGCAAACGCGATCAAGCAGAGACACGCTATGCCGAAGCAGCAGCGCTGCTTGAAGGGATAGATCCGCTGATCGAGCATGCGCATCTCTCGCAGGAACGCGGCCGCCTTGCATTTCGCACTGGCGACCACACGGCCGCCGTGCGGTGGGCGGACGAAGCACTGCGTTTTGTTCAAACCATGGCGCCCGAAGCCGGCGCCGAAAGTGACATCGAAACTGCTCGGGTCACGGCCGAAGCGCTGAACACCAAAGGGGTGGCGCTTGCACGACTTGGCCGGAGCCAGGAAGCGGTGAGCGAGGTGGAGCGCAGTGTCAAGGTCGCTGAAGATGCAGGCCTTCTAAGTGCCGCCTGTCGCGGCTACACCAATCTGTCGGTGCTCTATACCATGGTCAATCCGGAACGCGCGATCCGGGTGTGCCGACGCGGGCTCGGGGTGGCGCGCCGCATCGGCGATCTGGGCTTTCAGGCGCGTCTCCTTGCCAATCTTGCCGTGGCCTACTGCACCTTTACCGACCGGTGTATCAGCGAGGGCGTGCCCGCGGCCGAAAAAGCGATCGAGATCGATCGGGCGCTGGATCAGCGCGACCATCTCTCGGTTCCCCTCATCGTGCTCGGACAAATTCATCAGTGCCACGATCAACCGGAACTGGCGCGTGAGTGTTACAATGAGGCCCTCGACGTGGCACGCGAAATCGGTGAACCACAATTGCTGTTTCCGTGTTATGATGGGTTGGCGACGCTCAATCTCGACCTCGATGATTTGGCCGAGGCGGAGCGATATTTCGCCATGGCGCAAGAGGTCTGCGCACAGCATGGGCTCGACCCCGAAGCGCTTGTCGTATTGCCATTTCTCGATTAGCCGAGTGGAAGGGGATGACGCCTATGTCGGAGCCTCATATCAAAGGACCGTTACAGCCGGGCGACCGGGCACCCAATGTTGTGCTTGACGCGATTACCCGTCAGGGCAAAGTCGCAATCGATGATTTTCGTGGCCGCAAACCGGTATTGGTGGGCCTGTTTCGCGGTTTGCATTGCCCGTTCTGCCGGCGCCAAATCACAGCCATGTCGCAACTTGAAGGCGCCCTGCGTGAGAAAGGCATTGACAGTCTGACTGTGGTGAATACGCCAATCGACCGCGCCCGGCTCTATTTCAGATACCACCCATTGCCCAACCTGCTGGCCGCATCCGACCCGGAACGGATCTCGCACCGGGCATTCGGCCTGCCCAATGTTGAATTCACCGAGGCTGAAAGCGATTGGCCACACAAGATCAGCACAGAGGCCGTCACGAATATGCGCATTGAGATGCCCGGCGAATTACCCGAACCGATGAATGCGATGGCAGCGGTCGAGTTTCTCGACAAATTGGATGGATACGAATTTTCCGAAGCCGACCGCCAGATGATCGCTACCGGTGAGGGTCAGCTCGTGGGAGAATTTCTGCTCGATCGTGACGGTATCGTGCGCTGGAGCTTTACCGAAGTACCCGAAGGTGGCCGTTACATGTTTGGGGTGCCGGCACCGCAGGAACTCATGTCCGCCGCTTCGCAGATCGCTGGGTAGAGCGACGCAGTTCTGCCTGCAAGGCAGGCCCAGCGCCGGATGAACTGTCAAATATCCGTTGGAGAACAAAGAACAAAATAAGACAATAAACAGGAGGAGAAAATGACGGACGTTAAATGGACTCTCGTGGGCCGTGAATTCGTACACTGCAACTGCGCCTATGGTTGCCCCTGTCAGTTCAACGCTTTGCCTACCCAGGGAGATTGCTGCGCGGTTGCAGCCCTTGCGATCGAAGAAGGCCATCACGGAACCACCAAACTGGACGGGTTGAAATGCGCCATGATCGTGGCCTGGCCAGGAGCGATCCATGAGGGTAAGGGCCAAGCCGTGCCGATCGTCGACGAGCGCGCTTCGGCGGAGCAACGGGAAGCGCTGTTGCGCATCATGAGCGGATTGGATACCGATCCCGGCGCGACTTTCTTCCAGGTGTTTTCGACGACGTTCGAGAAAGTCCACGACCCGGTTTTTGCAAAAATAGATTTTGAAGTGGATGTGAATGGCCGTGCGGCGCACTTGAACGTTCCGGGATGGATCGAGGCTCGCGGCGAGCCGATCCTCAACCCTGTCACGGGCCAGACCCATCGGGCGCGCATCAATCTGCCAAACGGTTTTGAGTATGACACATGCGAAGTCGGGCGCGGATGGGCAGAGACGCAAGGTCCCCTGAAGCTGTCCATTCCCAACTCTCATGCGCAGTTCGCCAGACTGCACCTGACCCAGAGTGGTGTCGTACATTGAATGCCACGGGCGCCACAGCGCTCGAAGCGGTACTTCGACGCGATCGATTGATCGTCGCCGCATCCCTTGCCGTGCTCACGATGATCGCCTGGGCCTATATTCTCTGGCTCGCGCGCAGCATGAACAGTGATGGCATGGCAATGCAGGGCATGGACGACGCTTCCTTCGATGTGATGATGATGTCCGGGTTTCGGTCGTGGACTACGACCGAATTTGCCGTCACGATGTTGATGTGGGTGGTCATGATGATCGGCATGATGACCCCCTCCGCCGCACCGATGATTTTGCTCTATGCGCGGGTTGGCCGTCACGGCGAGGTGCAGGGCAAGCCATTGGCTGCAACGGGATTTTTCGTTGCCGGCTATTTTCTGGCTTGGACGGCTTTCGCCTGTGCGGCGACCCTTGGTCAATGGGCACTGGAGAGCACTTTGCTGCTCACCCCCATGATGACGAGCGCGAGCGGAATTTTCAGCGGAGTTACGCTCATCGCAGTCGGGCTGTTTCAATGGACGCCCCTGAAGGATGTTTGCCTCCGACAGTGCCAGGCACCCGTCATGTTCATTCATCTGCACGGCGGGTTCCGGCGTGATCCGTTGGGCTCCATTGCCCTTGGATTTCGCCACGGCATCTATTGCATTGGATGCTGCTGGGCGCTGATGGGCTTGCTCTTCATCGGCGGGGTGATGAATGTCCTGTGGATTGCGGCCGTCGCAATCTTTGTCCTTGCCGAAAAGCTTGTGGCAAGGGGACGATGGTTTTCCCGCCTATCCGGCGTCGGGTTGTGCCTGACTGGGTTGTGGTTGCTGGGAGCAACGATCCTCTGACTTGTCCGGCGCAATGGGCTATTGGAAAATGCATTCTTGCTCGAAACCGGCTCTCAACCGTAGGTAAGCGACCAGCCTGGAGCCCGCAGCCAGCAGAGTTCAGTTGGTATGTCGTCGGTGCGATAGAGGCGAGCGACCCGCTTATAGTCGCCGCTCTCAAAGGCTCTCGCGAGCGCTTTTTCTGATGCTGCATCGCGCATCCCCTCGCATGGGAAGATCGCCACCGGTGATATCCACCTGGCCCAAAACGTCTCTGCTTCGCGCGTTATCAGAAAGACGGCACCGTGGAGTTGTATTTTGCTCCAATCGCTACTGAAACCCTTTTCGGTCGTGAGCGGAAGGATCAGCCTTCCGCCTTCCTTGAGGCGGTCGAGCCAGATATCTGCGGGTTTGGTAGCGCCCGCGTTGACATAGATCAGGTCGGCGGATTCGAAGTCAACTTTGCCTCCATCGCCCTGTATCACGCAAACGTTCGAATACCCGGCAAGGTTTGCGCGGGCCCTTTCAGCAAGTTCCGGGTCATATTCAATCGCGGTCACCTTGCCGGATGGACCAACGAGTTGCGCCATAATCGCAGAATAATAGCCAACGCCCGCGCCCACATGCACGATGTGTTCGCCTTCCCGCGACGCGCTCTGTGAAAGAAGGAAAGCATGCAGCGAGGGTTGCCCGTTGTTGATATGCCGTTCAGGCAGAATTCCAACAAGACTGTCGGTGTAGAGATAAACCGGATCGGCGGTGGGCGTTGGAGTATAGGCTTCCTGCCAACGTAGGACGGGCCACGGTCCCGGCCCCAGATAATCCTCTCGCGGCACGGTCGCAAATGCGTCCTCTACGGGTTCGTCCGCGATCCCTGCAGCAGCTGCGATCTGCATCGCATAGGCGCGCCGTACTATCTTCAGTTCGTCAGGTGTCATGAGCAAAATACCCCGTTGATTGGAAGAGTAATCCTAACGAGCAACATTCCCAAACCCAATGACGTTGCGTGAGTTAGACTTTGGCCTTGATACAACTGTTTCGGCAGATCGACGCCCATGTCGTCGATCTGTTTATCAATCAACAGCCAGCATATCAATTCGATGAAAAATAATGTGGTTTCCGTAGCTTGCAATCCATTTGAGATGATGGAAGTCTTTAAAAAAACACAAGCATGACGGGAACCGTGCTTCATGACTCCACCAAAACTGGTCGCTGCAGACAGCATTTTGCACAATGGTAACATCTGGTGCGGATACGAAGAAGGCGCCGTTGAAGCGCTGGCCATATGGCAAGGCAAGATCCTTGCAACAGGCTCATCCGCTGAAATGCTGGAACTGCAAGGCACGCACACGAAGCTCGTCGATCTCCACGGAGCATTCGCAACGCCCGGCCTTAACGATGCGCATCTGCATTTGATTTCTACCGGCTTGACACTCCAATGGATCGATGCAACGCCGGCTAAGCTTCCGACACTTGACGCTCTGCTTGGCGCAATCGGAGCCAAAGCTGCCAGCCTTCCCAAGGGCGAATGGATTCTGGCGCGCGGCTATGACCAGACCAAGCTGGATACGGGCCGCCACCCCTTGAAATCGGAGCTGGATCAGGTGGCGCCCGACCATCCGGTCATGCTGACGCGGGCCTGTGGTCATGTTTCAATCTTCAATTCCGTAGCTTTCGCCAAGGCGGGTGTCGACGAAGCCTATGCCGCTCCGTCGGGAGGCATGATCGAACAGAAAAATGGTGCCTTGACCGGTATGGTCGCTGAAAATGCCCAGGACGTTCTGCGTGCTGCCATTCCAGATCCCGATGAAAACCAATTGATCGAAGCGATCGAAACAGCCGGGAAAATGCTGCTCTCCTATGGCATCACATCGGTCATGGATGCTGCGGTGGGGCACGTTGCCGGCTTCAACGAAATTCGCGCCTATCAGATTGCGCGGCGCGATGATCGGCTACCGGTTCGCAGCTGGCTGGTTTTGCTTGGCGACCCCGGCAAATCGATCGTGCCCGACTGTTATCGCGCCGGGCTTGTCTCGGGGGTTGGCGATGACATGCTGACCATTGGCGCCGTCAAGATTTTCCTGGACGGTTCCGCGGGCGGGCGTACGGCCTGGATGTCCAAACCCTATCTCGGGGACGATAACAATATCGGCATTCAGATGCTGCCAGATGCTGAACTACAGGATCTTGTCATGGATACCCACAACAAGGGTTACCAACTTGCCTGCCATGCCATCGGCGATCAGGCCATAGAACAGCTGATTACAGCTTATGAAAAGGCGCTTGCTGCCACACCTGATCCAAACCGTCGACATCGGATCGAACATTGCGGATTTTCAACCTCCTCACAGCATGATCGCATGCAGAACGCAGGCATCTATCCCTGCCCCCAGCAGGTTTTCATCTATGATTTCGGTGATGCCTATATTTCGGTTCTGGGTGTTGAACGCAGCCACTCCAGCTATCCGTTGAAGACGTGGGCCAATCTCGGTTTCAAGCCTGCCACAGGCAGCGACAGCCCGGTCTGTCATCCCGACCCGTTTCCGAATTTGTACACGATGCTGACGCGCAAAACCTGGAAAGGGACGGTGATGGATGCAGCACAATCCGTTTCCATCGAAGATGCGCTGCGCGTTTATACCGAATATGGGGCTTTCTCCCAAAAACAGGAACACATCAAGGGTCGTTTGGTACCCGGGCAGGTTGCTGATATCGCGATCTTCTCACGCAATCTGTTGACCGCGACACCGGAAGAAATCCTGCACGAAACCCAGTGCAATATGACCTTGAGAGGCGGGGAAATCGTTTTCACGCGAGATTAGAACCTACCAATGCCGTGCATAATCATAACAGGGGGAAACACTCAATGTACAAACGGTTCGTGCTCCAATCAACTCTGGCTGCCGTGCTGCTTGCCGGTGTGGCGATGTCAGCATCCGCGGAAGAACCACGCAAAGGCGGCACGATTAATTTCGTTGCTCCCTATGGTTCAAGCTTTGGCACGCTTGATAACCAGGCGAGCCCGGCAACACAGGATGAGTTTGTCACCAAGGCCATTCACAGACGACTTTATGCATGGGACGGCAATGCCAACAAGCCGGTGCTGGATCTGGCAACCGATGTCAGTGCTTCGGCTGATCGTCTGACTTACACGTTCAAGCTGCGTCAGGACGCATTTTTCCACAATGACAAGAAGATGACTGCCGATGATATCATCGACAGCTACAAGCGCATCATGACGCCCGGCAAGGCCTATACGGGCGCGCGGTACATCGGCGCAATCAAGGGTGCAAGTGACTATTCCGACGGCAAGGCAAAGGATATTGCCGGCTTGAAGAAGATCGACGATTTCACGCTGGAAATCACCTTCAATGAACCCGTCAATCCGGCGTTCCAGCTCATGCAGCCAAGCACGGTGATCTATCCGTCAGGTGAAGCCGACAAGGACAGTTTCAAGAGCCATCCGATCGGCCTTGGACCTTATAAGTTCGCCGAATATATTCCGGGCTCACGTCTGACCGTTGAAAAATGGGACAAGTTCTACGGAACTGACAAGCCTCATGCCGATAGGATCAACATCATGATCATGGGCGAAGCCTCGGCGCGCGACGTCGCTTTCCGCAACAAGGAGGTCGATGTCTCCGTGCTCGGACCGGCGCAGTATGTTGCCTATAAGAATGATCCGGAACTGTCGAAGAATATCTTGGAAGTGGCCGAGGTCTATACGCGCCTCGTCGGCTTCAACGTGGATTTCAAGCCGTTTCAGGATAAGCGGGTCCGCCAGGCGATCAACTATGCGATCGATTCCGATCTGATCATCAAGCGTCTGGGTAAGGATAAGGCCTATCGCGCAGTGAGCTGGTTGCCGCTTTCCTCACCCGCCTTCGATAAAGCCGCCAAACCCTATCCTTATGATCCCGAGAAAGCCAAGGCGCTTTTGAAGGAAGCCGGCTATCCCGATGGATTTGAGTTTGAACTGACAGCCACCCAGAATGAAAGCTGGGGTTTGACCATCGTCGAAGCGATTATTCCGATGCTCGACAAAGTCGGCATCAAAGTCAAAGCCAAACCGGTTGAAGCAGCTGTTTTGTCCGAGGTGGTCCCAGCCGGTGATTTCCAGTCCTTCATGTGGTCCCTGGAAAGCGGTCCTGATCCAATGACGGCAATGCAGTGCTTCTATTCAAAGACCTCACAGTCAGCCTGCAATTATTACAAGTTCAACAACAAGGACTTTGACAAACTGTATGAGGCAGCATTGAGCGCGCCGACGGAAGAGCAGAAGAATGATCTTTTGCGCCAGGCGAATAATCTGCTGCAGGATGAGGCCCCCGGCTGGTTCTTCAATTACAACAAGGCGGTAATGGCCTATCAGCCCTGGCTGCATGGTTTGCAGCCAAACTCGGCGGAGCTTGCCATCCAGTCTTATGAACAACTCTGGGTAGACGACGGCGCCCCATCGGGCCGCTGAAGCAACGGTACCTGCCCGCCGTCAACGACATGACGGCGGGTCAGCCTTTTCATCTCGCGTGAAGCGCTGTGCACGCATCCTCATCTCCCAACATCAAGCGGCGTGAGGGGCGTATCGGGGCCACTATACCGGCCAAGGCAGACGCGACCGCCATCCGAACGAAAGGACATGTATCCGTTGCTTCGATTTATCATTCGGCGAGTTCTGCAGATGATACCGACCATTCTGGCGGTATCTTTGCTGATCTTTGTGATTTTCAGCGTGATACCGGGCAGCTTCACATCAAGCCTGATCGCTGATGGCAAGGGGCGCAATGATCCGAAAGTCGTCGAACAGATGAACAAGGAATTCGGACTGGACAAGCCCGTCTATCAGCGGTTCGGTAGCTACGTCGTCAATCTCGTGCAACTCGATCTCGGACAGTCTTTCCGAACGCGCCAACCCGTCACGCATATGTTGCTGGAACGGGCATGGCCAACCATGAAACTGGCCATCGCTGCAATGGCGATCGCCATCCTCATTGGCGTGCCGCTTGGGTTCGTCGCGGCGCTCAAACCCGGGAGCCTTCTGGACACGGCCACGATGATTGCAGCCGTTTCGGGCCTGTCGCTACCGCAGTTCTGGTTGGGGCTGCTGGCTATGTATGTCTTTGCACTCACATTGGGCTGGCTGCCGAGTTTCGGTTATGGCGATGGTGGAATACGCAATCTGATCCTGCCGGCCGTGACGCTCAGCGTGGCGCCCCTGGCGCTGCTTGCCCGGACCACGCGGGCGGCGGTTCTCGACGTGATGAGCGCGGACTTCATTCGCACCGCCCGCTCGAAGGGCATGAATGCCTATCGTCTCGTCACATGGCATCTGATGCGCAATGCGCTCGTGTTGATCATCACCACGGTTGGACTGCAATTCGGCTCTTTGATGGGACAGGCCGTGGTGATCGAGAAACTTTTCTCATGGCCTGGCCTTGGTTCCCTTCTCGTCGACAGTGTTTCCATGCGGGATATACCCGTGGTGCAGGGTGCCATCCTCATGATTGTATTGTGGTTTTTGATCATCAATACGGTTGTCGATGTTCTTTACGCGGTCATCGACCCGCGTATCAGCCACGGGTGACGGATATGCGACTGCGTTTCAACCTCCTCTTCGGTGGCGCCATCTGCCTGATTATCCTGACGCTGGGCGTGTTTGCACCTTTGTTCGTGCATCACGATCCGATCCTTGATGCCAATTTGATGAATGCGGAATTGCCCCCGAATGCCGATTTCTGGTTCGGAACCGACTCGCAAGGCCGCGATGTGTTCAGCAGGGTTCTTTATGGGTCCCGTGTATCGCTGACGGTCGGTGTCGTTTCGCAGCTGATCAACAGCTGCATAGGCCTGCTGTTTGGCATATCCGCTGGCTATATCGGCGGCAGATGGGATGAATTCGTCAGCGGGCTTACCAATGTGATGCTGTCGATCCCCTCACTGATTTTTGCGCTGGCGATTATGGCCATTCTCGGTCCTGGCCTCGGCAGTTTGCTGATCGCACTTGGACTGACCAACTGGTCATGGACCTGCCGGATTGCACGCTCGTCAGCGCTGTCGCTGAAGAGCCAGGGCTATGTGCAAGCTGCCAAAACGCTTGGCTATAGTGATATCCGCATCATGATCACACAGATCCTGCCCAATATGATCGGCCCCATCCTCGTGATCGGGACGCTTGGCATGGGTGATGCCATTCTTGCCGAAGCAGCGCTTTCCTATCTGGGACTCGGCATCAGACCGCCCTTCCCCAGTTGGGGCAGCATGCTGACGGATGCACGCGAATTGATCGCCGTCGCACCCTGGGCAGCCATATTCCCGGGGATCGCTATATTTTTGACCGTGCTCGGCCTCAATCTGTTTGGAGATGGTCTGCGCGACTACCTCGATCCGCATATGAGGACACGCAAGGCATGAGCGCTCCCCCTTTGCTTGAGGTCAGGAATCTGCATATTGATATGCGTTCTGGACAAGAACGACTGAATGTCGTTGAAAACGTTTCTTTTTCGATCGGTGCCGGCGAGACATTCGGACTTGTCGGCGAAAGCGGATGTGGCAAGAGTATAACCGCTTTGTCGCTGATAGGTCTTCTCAACAGGCCGCTTGCAGTTGGACAGGGTGAAATCCTGTTCAAGGGCCAGAACCTTCTGAAGATGAACGGCAGCGAGCTGCGCAGACTGCGCGGCAATCGAATCTCCATGATTTTTCAGGAGCCGATGACCGCGCTCAATCCACTGGCGACCGTCGGACGGCAGATTGCCGAAATGTTCGTCTTGCATCAGGGTTCGACCTGGCACGAGGCAGAACGCAAGGCGATCGCCGCACTGGCACAGGTTCAAGTGCCAGCTCCTGACAAGCGCATCAAGAACTATCCGCACCAGATGTCAGGCGGCATGCGCCAGCGCGTGATGATTGCAATTGCATTGGCCTGCCATCCCGACCTGCTGATTGCCGACGAACCCACGACCGCGCTCGACGTCACCGTTCAGGCGGAAATTCTCAAACTGATGCAGGAACTCTGCGATCAACGCGGTACATCAGTTCTGATGATCAGTCACGACCTGGGCGTTATCGCGAAAATGTGCCAGCGTGTTGGCATCATGTATGCGGGCCATCTCGTTGAAGAACGGGCAGTCGCCGATCTCTTCCGCCATCCGGCTCACCCTTACACGCATGGCCTGCTCGCTTCACTACCGGTGTTGGGGCAGCGCAAACTGAACGAGCGCAAACCTTTGCAGGAAATCGAAGGAATCGTGCCATCGATTGCCGCTTTTCCAACCGGTTGCCGTTTTGAACCACGCTGTACGCGCGCCTCGCCAATCTGCCGCGACGCAGTGCCGGGCCCATCCGTTCTCGGGGACGATAGCTTTGTGAGGTGTTACCATCATGGCTGATCAAACCCAACCTCTGTTGCAAATTGAAAATCTGAGCGTGTGCTTCCCGGTTTCAGCGGGATTGTTCCGTCATTCGCATCAAGCTGTGCGGGCAATCAATAATCTCAGCCTCAGCCTTCACAAGAACCAATGCCTGTCCATTGTCGGTGAATCGGGCTGCGGCAAATCTACCCTGGCACTGACAATACTGGGTTTGCAGCACCCCACGCATGGCAGCATTTCCTTTGATGGAAAGCCTATCACCGGCGCTGCCCAGCCGGGACGCATGCAACGCGCACGCATGGCTCAAATGGTGTTTCAAGACCCCTATGCGTCGCTCAATCCACGCCAGACAATTCACGCAGCCCTTGCTGGGCCGCTGAGGCTGCATGGGTTGCGCAACAAAGGTGAAGTCGAAGACCGTATTGCGACGACCCTGAAAATGGTGGGATTGAAACCGGAGCAGGCGAAGCGCTATCCGCATGAATTTTCGGGCGGTCAACGTCAGCGCATCGGGATTGCCCGCGCATTGATCCTCGACCCGAAAGTCATTGTTCTGGATGAGCCGGTTTCCGCGCTTGACGTGTCCATCAGGGCGCAGATTATCAATCTGCTTTTGGACCTTAAAGAACGGCTGGACCTGTCTTACATCATGATCAGTCATGACCTGAGTGTTGTTGAACATATGAGTGACCGGGTCGCCGTGATGTATTTTGGCCAGATCGTTGAGGAAGGTCCGTGGCAAAGCATTTTCGCCAATCCGGTCCATCCCTATACGCGCCGCCTGCTCGCAGCCATTCCGGATCCGTTCACGATCATCCGCCAGGAGGACATGACCCGCAAGGACATGCAGCCGCCGCCCCTGTCAGGCTTTTCCTATTACCCCGAGGAAATCGGCACACATGACGTCTATCAGTCACCGCCCCCCACGGAATTCCTCACGGTTGGGGACGATCACAAGGTTCGCTTCATAGCCAGATAACCGGACCAAAACGCTTGGCATGCCAGATCGGTCGAGCCGATGATCGGCACACCTTTCTGTTCGCGCGGCAACACATAGCCGCAAAGCGGCTGGCCGACACGTTGATAGTCAGTTTCGATATCTTCCCGCGACAGCGTGGTCTGAATTCTTTGCCAGTTACGCAACGGTACGGCCGCGCGGATGTCCAAGCATTGCAGCCCTTTCATCATCTGTCAGGGAATAAATGAAGTTATCGCAGGCGTGACGAAGTGCGGCCCAAAGCGGGTCGAGCAGCGATATCATTTCACCGGCTTTGGGAAAATCGCTCTCACACACGTAATGCGACTGGACGACATGGCGCGCGCCCATCGACTGAAACACCGGGCGCAGACCGTAATCAAGCGCCAGGACATGGGCGAGGCTGCCGCCGGTGCCAAGCGGCAGGATAACCTTTCCAGCCAGTGCAAACTGCGGGAGCACGTCCAGGCCCGCTTTCAACAGACCCGAAAACGATGCCTTGTAGATTGGCGTAGCGATGATCAGACCATGCGCAGCGGCAACCTTTTCCAGGAAAGACGCCACCGACGGAGCCTGGACGTCGGCTGACAGCAAAGCGCCGGGATCGAGATGCCGCAGAACGACGTGTTCCGTCTCGATTTTCTGTCCGCGCAATTCGTCCAGGACCGCCTCGACGACCCTTGCAGTCTTGGACGTGGCGGAAAGGCTTGCGGATATCGCCAGAACTTTCCGGCTGCTCATGGTCGAACTCCGCCTTTTGCGGCCCGAATGGGATCTGGCTCGCCTGCGATTGCTTCGCGACGAGCAGCAAATGCATTCTGCGGACGCGCGAGCCCCAGACGGTCGCGCAAGGTGCCGGGCTCGTACTCGGTTCTGAATAAGCCGCGCCTTTGCAATTCCGGCACCACGGTCTGCATGAAATTCAGCCAATCCTCCGGCAGCAGCGGAAACATCAGGTTATACCCGTCGGCCGCTCCCGAGACGAACCAGGCCTCCAGCTGATCGGCGACTTGCGAATGGGTCCCCGCAACGAGCGGAACCGAGCCGGTATTGGCGATCTTGCGGGCGAGCTGGCGTATGGAAAGGCCCTTGTTCGCGTCGTCCTTGACGAGCGCGAGCCAGGTGCGCCAGCCATTGAACGTGCCCTCGTCAGGCAGATCCGGTATTGGCCCATCGAGCGGATAGAGGGACAAATCCACCCCTGCCCAACTGGAAAGGAGATCGACGGCGACTTCATCGAGCATCAATGTCTCGAGATAGTCCTGTTTTTCCTGCGCCTCGGATGCTGAGGCGCCGACGATTGGCAGGATACCCGGCAGAAGCTTCAGGCTTTCCGGCGAGCGCCCGTGTTTCGCCAGGCGGTTGTTGATGTCCGCGCGATAGCTTAGTCCTTCCGCCTCGCTGCGAATGATGGCAAAATGCACGTCCGCATGCGCCGCGGCCAGGTTCCTGCCCGCATCGGACGACCCGGCCTGGACGATCACCGGATGGCCCTGCGGCGGTCGCGGCACGTTGAGCGGCCCTTTTACCTTGAAATGCTTTCCCCGATGGTCGAGATAATGGACGTATTCGCGATGGGCAAAGAGGCCGGTTGCCTTGTCGATGACAAGCGCGTCGTCTTCCCAGCTGTCCCACAAGGCTTTGGCCACATCAAGGAACTCGGCGGCACGCTCATAGCGAACCGCATGTTCGATATTGGCATCGAGGCCAAAGTTGGCGGCCTCTTCTTCCAGCGCCGATGTCACCACGTTCCATGCGACCCGGCCCCTGCTGATATGGTCCATCGAAGCAAACATGCGGGCGGTGTTGAATGGCTCGTTATAGGAACTCGACGCTGTCACCATGAAGCCGATGTCCTTGGTGACAGCAGATAGAGCCGATACCAGCGATAAAGGTTCCAGTCTGGGATTGGCATAATGCGCCAGCCCGCTGCCATAGGTATCCCAGACGCCGAGATGGTCGGCGATGAAGATCGTATCAAGCTTGGCCCGCTCCGCTGCTTCGACCAATCGGCGGTAATAATCCAGATCGAGAAACTCGCGGCCGGGTGCACGCGGATGCCGCCATGACAAGCGATGATCTCCCTGGGGATTGAAGAAGAAGGCAGCTAAAATCATCTGTCGGCGCGGCATGGCGGGCCTTCCTTTGGCAGGTGTTTCGTTGATCGCGCTTGCCCCGGAATGGCTGTCTCCTACGCTGCCGGTTAAAGTAAGCGAGGCTTTCCCTTTCCAAAAGAGATGATTTCTGCAAAAAAGATAAGCTCACCTTATCTTTTTTGGAGCGTCAGGATGACAGGTATCCCCTCTTTGCGCGGCTTGCAGGCGGTCGAAGCCGCCGCCCGTTGTGGAAGCTTTGTCGCTGCGTCCGAAGAACTGGCGATTTCGGCCGCGGCAGTCAGTCAGCTCATTCGCACGCTCGAGGATCAGGTCGGGCGCCAGTTGTTTCATCGTATTAATCGGCGTGTCGTGCTGACCGAGGCGGGTGTGGAGATTTTTCCGCGGCTTGCCAATGCCTTCAATGAACTCCGGAGCGTGGCGCGTGAGCTCGGCAGCGGCAATCAGCGATCCTCTCTGGTGGTGTCGGTGGCACCATCCGTTGCCATGGGCTGGCTTTCCTCGCGTCTGCCGGGATTCGTCAATATCCATGGTCCGGTCGATATCTCCCTCAGGGGTGAAGATGATCCGGCGCCATTCGACCGCGACCTTATCGACATGCGCTTGTCCTATGGCGCCTTTCATTACCCGGAACATGTCACCGAAGCGATCGGCACCGATGCAGTCTATCCGGTGTGCTCGCCGCGCTTCCTGACCGGACATGGCCCGATGGCCTCTCCGGAAAATTTGCTGTCCGTCCCCTTGATCCACACCGATTGGGGTCCTGCCGGGGCTTCCTTTCCGTCATGGCGGAACTGGTTCGCATCCGCCGGCGTGACGCCGGGCCGCCATATCCAGCATGGAATGACAGCCAACTCGTCCATGGCGGCGCTTGACCTGGCGCGTGGCGGGCTGGGCATAACGCTGGCGCAGGGGTTGTTCTGTGCCCGCCAGGTAGAAGCGGGCGAACTGGTCGTTGCCTGCAATCACGTGCTCGAACTAGCCAGCCCCTATTGCATCACCACCCCGCGCAGAAGTGCACAACGTTCCGTTGTTGCGGCTTTCAAATCATGGTTCATTGATGAATGCCTGCGTTGTGTAAACGCGCCAATGCTGTTGGCTTCCAAGGTTCAGCGGTAACTCGGCGGCCAACAGCTTCAGCTGCCTCACGCGCCGATATCCCGCAGACGCTCCGCAAGGCGGGACACGTCAGGTCCGAGCGGACGATCTTCCACGAGCAGCGCGGCAATGGATCGTACGAGATCATGGGTCTCTTGCGTACCCCGGCCGCAGCGATGGCCTGCACGCAGATCAACTGCCTGCGCCCCGGCCAGCATCTCGCAGGCAACAAGATGCCGCCAGAGATCGAGCATATCGGCGCACTTGGCCACCGCCAGAAGTGTCTGGGTGGCGTGATCTTCTACCCCTTCGGATACGGGCAGGAAATCCAGCAACACCGGATTTGCCTTATGGCGGATCGCGCCGACAAGCGCCGCAACCGTCTTCTGCAGCGGGACAAAACCGGCGGATGCTCCGCCGACTGATGAAAGGTAACGCGGCAGGCCATTGCGGTCCGATCCGGTCAATTGAATGAACCGGGCCGCGCTGGCCAGCGCAGTCTGGGCGATAGCAAGTCCAAGGGTTTCAAACGCCAGTGCCAGGGACGGCGTGTGGAAATTGCCCGTCGAGAGCACCCTGTTCTCATGGACAAGCACCAGCGGATTGTCAGCTGCCGCGTTCAGCTCAATCTCCACAGCCTCCCTGGCTGCATCCAGCGCATACGCCAGTGCACCGTGGATCGATGCGGCACAGCGCAGGCTGAGCGGGTCCTGAATGGCCGCACGCGCTTCATGCAGCGACGAGCCTTCGAGACGGGCAAGGAGCCTTTCCGCTTCCAGCACTTGTCCGGCCGCAGGGCGTGCCTGCTGGATGGCCGGGTGGAGAATCAACGGGTTGCCGCCAAGCCCCTCGAAACTGAGCGCAGCAGCCTGTCGCTGATAGTCGAGCAAAACATCGGTATCGGCTACGGCCAGCGCGCCCTTCCCCACCGAGACTGCCGAAGCGTTGAGAAGCGACAGCCCGTCCTTCGGACCAAGTGTGGAGGGTCGCAGACCGGCCTTTGACAGGGCTTCGGCGGAGGTGAATACCGCGCCTTCATATTCGGCCTGCCCCTCGCCGATCAGGGTCTGGGCAATGGGAGACAGCAGGACAAGATCACCCGCACCGATCGACCCGATGGATGGAACAAGCGGGTGCACCTTGTGATTGATGAGTGCCAGCAGATCGGCAAAGACTTCAGGCGATAGGCCGGAACCGCCGACCGCCAGCATGGACAGGCGCGCCGCCATGACAGCACGGGTTTCGTCGCGCGGCAGCACTGGACCGACACCCGCACCCCGTCCGCGCACCAGCTGCTGCTGGAACTGGCCCGTTTCATCGACAACCGCTGTCTGGAGATTGGCGCCAAGCCCCGTGTTCAGGCCATAGATATGCTGCCCGGAAGCAGCAGCCGCATCGAGTACGGCTCTGGCCCGGACCAACCGGGTCAATACATCGGACGTCGCACTGACGGTAACATCCTTGCGCGCAACGGCAGCAATATCAGCGATGGTGACGCCTGAACCCGTGAGAACGAGCGTGTTCATGCGAACCGCAGCCTCTGGCCGATATTGTTCGCCTTGGCTTTTTCAAGCATGGCATAGCCAAGCGCGATATCGCTGAGCGAGAGCCCCCTGTGCCAGAACAGGATGGTTTCACCGTCGTTCTCGCGTCCCGTCCTGTGACCGGCGACAATCTGGCCAAGTTCCGCATGCAATGTCTGTTCGGACAGCTTGCCCGCCTCGACATGGGCACGCAGCGAGCCGAATTTGCCGCCTTTGCACTGGCCCCAGTCATCCACCACCAGCTTGTCCATGATATCGGTAAGCGACAGTTCCACCGCGCTCATCGTGCCATAGGGCACCACGAAGGCACCGGGCTTGATCCATTCGGTCTTGAGCATCGGTTGCGGCTCAGGTAGGCGCGATGCCTCGACCACGATATCGGCACCCTCCACGCATGCCTGCCAGTTGTCGGTAACGGTTATCGGCTTGCCGAGATCATCGGCGAGTTTTTTCGCGAAAGCGTCGCGGCTTTCCCGGCGGCGCGAATGCACGCGGATCTCATCGAAGTCATAGAGGTGATCAAGCAACCGCACGTTCCAGTAGGCGGTGCCGCGCGCGCCGATATGGCCGAGCACCTTGGAATTCCTGCGCGCCAGATGTTTTGCACCGAGAGCGGTGATCGCACCGGTCCGCATATCCGTAATGACAGTGGCATCCAGAATGGCTTTTGGCGCACCAGTGCGCGGATCGAACAGATTGAGCACGCCGAATTCCGAGGGATAGTTCAGCTTATAATTATCAACAAAGTCGCCGACGATCTTGACGCCTGCCAGATTGAGCGGCGCCACATAGCCGCGCAACACATTGAAATGACCATGAAACGATTCATCCGGCTCCAGATGCACCCGCGGCTCGATCACGGTCTGGCCGTTGCCCTGCGCGGCGAGCGAGGTCTCGATGGCCGCCAGAATTTCCGCATCGGTCAGCGCAAGCGCCTCGATGTCGAGTGCATTCAGATAGTCGATATAGATCGGTTTCATGCTGTTCTCTCTGCTCATGACGAACGGGCCGGTGTTCTGACGCCCAGATTTTCCCGCAGGGTGCGCCCTTCATATTCCGTACGAAAGAGGCCCCGGCGCTGCAGTTCCGGCACGACCAGTCTCACAAAATCATCAAGCCCCGTGGGAAAGAGCGGCGGCATGACATTGAACCCGTCCGCCGCCTTGCAGCGAAACCGCTCTTCCAGCGCGTCGGCAATCTGGACGGGCGTACCGATCAATTGCCAATGGCCGCGCGCACCGGCGAAATGCCGAGCCAATTGCCGGATGGACAGATTTTCGCGCCGACCGAGATCGATGATGAGTTGCTGCCGGCTCTGGATGCCATCGGTCTGCGGCATGTCCGGCAGAGGTCCGTCGAGCGGATGGGCCGACAGGTCCTTGAGACTGAGATAGCTCGCCAGCAGCGCCACACCGACCTGATCGGGGATCAGTTCCTGCAGCGCATCGTATTTCGCCCGTGCTTCGCTTGCGGTTTCGCCGACGATGGGCGAAACACCGGGCATGATCTTGAGATCGTCTGCCTGCCGGCCAAATCTCGCCAGCCGGGCTTTGACGTCGGCATAGAAGGCCTGCGCCTCGCCCATGGTCTGGGCTGCGGAAAACACCACGTCGGCGGTGCGGGCGGCAAGGTCCTTGCCGACATCCGACGCCCCGGCCTGCACCATCAGCGGCCTGCCCTGCGGCGATCTCCGGCTGTCCAGCACGCCCGTGACGGTGAAATGCGTGCCACGATGATCGACCGGATGAAATTTAGCCGGATCGGCATAGATGCCCCGCTCCGCGTCGAGAATATAGGCGCCATCGTCCACACTGTCCCAGACGGCGGCGGCAGCTTCGGTAAATTCCTCTGCCCGCTCGTAACGCTGGCCATGCGGCCGCAAGCCGCTCGAGACAAAGTTCTCCGCTTCAAGATCGCTGGCGGATGTCACCAGATTCCATCCGGCCCGGCCGCCGCTGAGCTGATCGAGCGCGGCGAATGTCCGCGCCAGGCCGTACGGCTCGTTATAGGTGGTGGAAGCCGTGGCAACGAGACCGATATGGGAGGTATTGACCGCCAGCGACGCCAGCAGACTGAGCGGCTCGAAACTGGTCGAGCGCGCCGCCTGACTGGCAATCTCCGGGTTGCGCTCGCGAATGGCCGCAGCGTCTTCGATGAAGATCATGTCGAATTTTGCCCGTTCGGCCGTCTGCGCCAGCTGAATGAAATGGCTGATATCGACCCCGGCATCGGCATGGGCATCGGGATGGCGCCAGGCGGCAATATGATGCCCGCCCGCCATGAGAAAGGCACCGAGTTTCATCTGATCCGCACTCATGATGCACGCTCCAGACGGGCCGGACGGGGAAGATCGAGATGGCCGCGCAGGGTCGTGGCGTCATAAGCATGGCGGAACACGCCGCGCCGCCGAAGTTCCGGAACAACCTCATCGACAAAGCTGGCAACACCTTCGGGCGCACTGGGCAGCAGAAGGACAAATCCATCGAGGCCGGCTGCTTTCGCCTGCTCCTGCATCTGGTCGGCAATGTCGGCAGCCGTGCTGATGGACGGAACGATGTTCGCGAGAAGCCTGACATCCTGCCGTTGGCGTCCAAGCGCCGCAAGGTGTTCAACCAGACTGGCGGCAAGTGCTTTCCATGTATCCGGTGTTGTCTCCGGCAGGAAAACCACATCCGCCCGCGCGGCAATGTCGAGCGTGCCTGGGGTCAGGACATGGCTGATGACCGGCCTGCCCTGCGGTGACGGATTGACATTGAGCGGGCCGCGCACGGCGAAATGCGCGCCCTTGTGGTTGAGAACGTGCATTTTGTCCGGTTCGAAAAACCGTCCCCGCGCCTTGTCATAGACAAAGGCGTCATCCTCCCAGCTATCCCAAAGCCCCGACACCACCGCAAGATATTCCCGATCACGCTCGGGATCACCGGAACCGATCACGTTCCAGCCTGCACGGCCGCCGCCGATCATATCGAGGGACGCGAAACGCCGGGCGAGATTATAGGGTTCATGCTGGTGTGTAGCTGCGGTGGCAATCAACCCGATCCTGCGCGTAGCCGTCGCCAGCGCCGAGACCAGCATGGTTGGCTCGAACGGCACGGCGAGCGGCGACAGATCATCATGAGGCCGCTGGCCAAAGCTATCCGCCAGCAGGACGAAATCCAGTCCGCCTGCTTCCGCCTGCTTCACCTGCGCCGCCATGTGACTGAAATCGAGCGCGTCCAGCTGGCCGCCTTTTGCGCGCCAGGCGGTCGGATAGTGGCCGAATGGCGTCAGTGACAGGCCGATATGCATCATTCCGCATCCCCGGCGCTGACGCGGATTTCATCGACCTTTTCATTGTAGAACGAGATCAATCCCTTGATCCGTCCGCTTTCGTGAAGCGGCTCCGGATAATACCAGATGATGTTCTCGTGGCGCTTTCCGTCGAGATCGAAATGATAGTAGGACGCCCTGCCCTTATAGGGGCAATAGGTGTGCAGCGCGCTATTCGCCACCGTGCCGGCAATCAGGTCTTCCACGGGAAAATAATAGCGCGGGATCAGACTGGTCTCGAACAGGAAAACCGCGCGGTTCGTGCGGGCAACCAGCGTGCCATCGACAAAGACCTCCACACGGCGCTTGCTGTCGATCGTATCGACCCGCCAGTGAACATTGCGTGGATGACCGAAGATTTCCTCGTCTTCCTCAAACCAGCGCACGGCGCTCCACGCCACCGTTGCATAACCGGCGAGTTCAGGCACGCCCTGCGGCACGTTTTCATAGCTCCAACCGCTACCCTCAGCGCCCTTGAGCGACCAGTAGCGTCTTGCCCCGAGCACCGGCGATGCCCCCGTCTTTTCCGACGGCTGGAGAAGATCAGCGCGGAAGTCCGATTTCGGCAGGTAATAAACGGGGTGACCACCATTTTCATAGACGACGATGGCCTGCGTGCTGTCGGCGATCACCTCTTCACCCAGCTTCAGGCGGATGCGGCGATAGGTCGGTTCAATCAAAACAGCGGGCACTTCCCGGGAACGATAGCTGATGGACATAAGCACTCTCCAAAGGTGAGTTTCTATCGGCAGGCCTGATCAGACGGGATGCGATCAGACCGAAAAAATCGCATCGCGGGTCAACCGGCCGGTGAGGGCACCGGCAGCATCCATGACAGCAAGGACATCGCTGTTTGCAGCGACCATCAGTGCCAGCGCATCGCGCAGGTTGCTGGTGGAAGCGACGGGGTGCGCTCCATCCCGCGGCTTGTCCGCCGTCATGGCATCGCTGACAGTAAACAGGCTCAGGCGCTTGATCGCCCGGTCTATGCCGACGAAGTTTTCGACAAATGCGTCAACGGGGTGGGAAAGGATCGCATCGGGCGTATCATACTGGACAATCCGGCCGCTCTTCATGATGGCGATGCGGTCACCCAGACGGATGGCTTCGTCGAGATCATGGGTCACCAGTACCACCGTCTTGCGCACCCGCTGCAAGATCTGGCGGAACTCATCCTGCAGACGGGTTCGGGCAATCGGATCGATGGCGCCGAATGGTTCATCCATCAGCAGCACGGGCGGATCGGCCGCAAGCGCCCGCGCCACGCCGATGCGCTGCCGCTGGCCGCCGGAGAGCTGCCGGGGATAGCGCTTGAGCATTTCGGCCGGATCAAGACCGACGAGATGCAGAAGCTCGTCGGTCCGGCTCCGGATCCGCGCTTCATCCCAGCCAAGCAGCTTAGGTACGGCGGCAATATTCTGGGCGATGGTCATATGCGGAAACAGACCTACCTGCTGGATCACATACCCGATATGGCGACGCAGGATCACCGGATCAACCTTGGTAACGTCTTCGCCGTTGACAATAATCTTGCCTTCGGTCGGATCGATCAGCCGGTTGATCATCCGCATGGTCGTGGTCTTGCCGCAGCCCGATGGTCCGATCAGCGCAACTGTCGAACCCTCGGGAACGATCAGGCTGAGATCGTCCACCGAAGCAACGCTGCCTTCCCCATAGCGTTTGGTGACGTGTTCCATATTGATCATGCGGATGTTCTTTCTGCGAAGAAGATTTTTTCGGCCCGGCCGAGAATGAATTCCGTTGCCAGCGCCAAGATGGCGATGGGAACCGCACCAACCAGAAGGCGCGACATGTCCATCATGCTGATGCCGACAGCGATGAAATCGCCAAGGCCGCCGCCGCCGATAAACGGGGCGAGCGTTGCACCGGCGAGCACCTGCACGGCGGCGGTGCGTGCGCCGGCGAACATGGCGGGCGCAGCCAGCGGAATGCGAATCTTGCGCAGCACCTGTCCGCGGCTCATGCCCATGCCGATTGCAGCTTCCACCGCATCGGGATCGACGTCGCGCAGACCGATAAAGGCATTGAGCAGGATGGGCGGCAGCGCGAGCACGGTCAGCGCGACGATGGATGGCCAAAGGCCGATACCGAGCAGCGGCATCATGATGGCAAGAATGGCAAGGCTCGGGATCGTGCGCAGCGCATTGATGGAATTGATGACCGCAAAGGCCAACCCGCCGCGATTGATGATGAGAACGGCAAGCGGCAAGCCGATGGCTAACGCAAACACCAGCGAGACGCCTGACATGACCAGATGCTGGCCGAGCGCCCGCAGGAATTCAGGCTGGTTGTTGACGATCCAGTTGAAGGCGGTGATCAGCATGCCCACCCCTCAACGCCAGCGAACCAGGGCTTTTTCAGCCTGGCTCAGAATGAGGTCAAAGAACGTCGCCATCAGCGCCGTCAGGATACCGCCAACGAGGATTTTCTCCGTATAGCTCTGGTCGATGCCCATGAGGATGATGGTTCCGAGCCCGCCGCCGTCGATAAAGGCTGCAACGGTGGCGATGCCGATGACCGTCACCAGCGCGATGCGGATACCGGAAACGATAAGCGGCAAGGCCAATGGCAGTTCGATGCGCAAGAGCCGCTGCCAGGCGCTGTAGCCCATGCCATCGGCCGCATCGAGCACATCGGCGGGGACGCCGCGCAGGCCGGTCACCACATTGCGCAGAAGGATGAGCAGGCAATAGGAGGACAGGCCAACCAGCGCCGGTTTGGTGCCAAGGCCCAGCCACGGGATGAGCAGCGCGAACAGAGCAAGGCTGGGGATGACGAAGATGATGCCGGTGATCGTCAGGACGACGGCATAGAATCGGGGGCGCCGGGCGCAGATGATCCCGAGGATCAGTGCGATGACCAGCCCGATCAGAACCGATGAAACCGACAGCACAAGGTGCTGCCAGGTCGCCGCCAGGATTTCCGGAATGTTTTTGGGAGCCCAGTTCAAATGCGTCGTTCCATATCGCTCAGAATTGAAACAGCGGAGACAATCCTATCTCCGCTGTTTCCGGGATGTCCACGTGGCGGTCAGTCGTCAGCCGCCAGAAAGGTCTCAGATGCCTTTTTCCTTCAGAAAGGCTTCCGCCACTTCCTTCGGTTCCTTCTTGTCACGCTCGACAGCGGCATTCAGTTCGCGCATATTCTCGTTGTTCAAGAGAGGGCTGACCTTGTTCAGGACTTCAGCGATCTTTGGATTTTTGGCCAGGGTATCCTGGCGCACGACGGGCACGAGGTAATAGGGCGGAAACAGGTTCTTGTCGTCGGCCAGAACAACAAGCTTGTTGTCCGCGATCTGCCAGTCGGTGGCAAAGCCATAGGAAACGTCGATGTTCTTGCTGGTCAAAGCGCTGTAGCGGATACCGAGCTTGGCAAAAATACGGAAGTCCTTGAAAACGATCCCGTAGGTCTGCTTGAGACCGGGCAATCCGTCCTTGCGTTCACCAAATCCACCTTCCGCGCCGAAACTCAGATCCTTCGACACGGGACCAAGATCCGTCAGCGTCTTGAGCTTGTATTTGTCAGCAGTTTCCGGAAGCGTGATGATGGCATAGCCGTTGTTGATATTGGTCGGCTGGAGCAGGGTCAGCTGTAGGTTCTTCTCGTAGTAATCCTTGACTTCCCCATAGATCTTTTCGGCCGAACCCGAGAGATCTCCCTTTACCACGGCGGCAAGGGCCGTACCCGTATACTCGGGGTAGAGATCGATTTCGCCGTTCAGCAGCGCCGAATGAGCAATCAACGTCGCGCCAAGATTGGTGCGCCGCTCAACCTTCACGCCAGCCTTCTCCAGAGCCTGCGCATAGATTTCGGCCACCACGAACTGTTCGGTAAAGTTCTTGCTGCCGATCTTCACAACCTGGGCAAACCCCGGCGTTGCAGCAGCCAATGCCAATATTACCCCCAGCCCTATGGAGGCCACGTTTCTGAAAGTCATGATTTACCCTGCGAGCTGACGTAGGACTTTGAATATCCTACTGGTTTCGTTGTTCATTTCGCATGCTAGCAATCCGCGGCAGTAAGTTCGTAGAACAAACTCCCAATATTTCCCGGATAAGTAGAAATTATTTACTCGGCAATTGCAATCGCTTTGGCACTGCAATGTATGGCCTTTACGAGCATCGCAAAGCCACTCGGGTGAACTGTCGAGGGGTATGGCGTGGATTCGCACGGCCCGTGATGAAAATGTGCCGCGCTGGAGCGAACAGTCCCTGTCGCAGCAGCATGCTTTTGCTCACACTCTATCTACACATTTTTTTCGATTTGCCGGCGCATTTCATGGGCAATCGGATTGAGTGCCTGGGTGGAAAGAGGCCCGACCAGGCTGTAGCCGATACCCTCCTTGGACCAACTGACTCTTTGCACGGAACCGGTCGATTGCGACGACATGGGCGCGTTTTTATCGGCTGTCATCGCCCGTGTCAGCATCACCAGCCGGGTGCCACGGTCATCGTCGTACATGAGCATGCCCGCGGGGCCGTGCGCTGTGGCGACAACCCGCCCCCCCATGAACCGGTAGCCGGAGCCCGTCAGGTCAGGCACGGATATATTGTGGCCCAAACTGTCCGAAACCCATTTGACCAGGCTAACCTGATCGGATGCCTTGATTTCGACTGGTCGCCCTTTATCGCCAGCATACACCTGATAGCTGTATGTCGCCTCGTCAGCCAGCGCGATGATCCCACCGGCGGCCGGTTGACCCATATCATGAAGCGACCAGCCGCCCGTTATGCCAACAGCAAGCAATACAACAGCGGCCGCCGCCGAGCGCCAAACCGGGAATCTGGGACGGCGCGCACCATCAAGCATGCGCACCAGATTGAGCTCCGGAGGTACCGGTTCTTCGCTGATTGGTGCGAGCGCGGACCGCAGTTCATCCCGCTGCCTTCGGTAACTTGCGATCCTTTTTGCTTCGTCAGGGTGCTGCTCGAGATATCCGGCTACCTCATCCCGCCTGGTCGTGCTGAGAGCTTGGTCGACATAGGCATGCAGATCGTCTTCCGTAATCGGGCGCTTGTTCATTTTACCCTCCTCAAATGAGGACCGTTTTCAATTTTGTTGCTCACATCGCCCTCGAGAATCTGCCGCAACCGTTCACGGCCGCGTGCCAGTCGCGACATAACCGTGCCAACGGGAACCCCGAGAATCTTTGCGGTCTCCGCGTAGGACAGATCTTCAACCGAAACGAGAAGAATGACGCTTCTCTGTTCCTCGGGCAAAGTCTTCAAGGCACGCAAAACGTCCTGCTGGTGTAAGACGTCCTCTTGCGCGGGCCGTCCGGAGAGAGCCGGGTCAGATACGTCATCAATGTCCAGATGCACCCCGCGCCGTGCGGTTTTCCTCAAGCTGTTAATCGCCAGATTGTGCAGGATCGTAAACATCCATGTTCTGGCGTTGCCATCCTCACGCCGCTGATGCCAATGACTGACGGCCCGCTCCAGGCAATCCTGCAGCAGGTCATCGGCAGCCGATCGATCCCCCATCAAGCTGCGCGCATATCGCCGCAAGGCCGGAATGAGGGGCTCAATCAAAACGACCATATCTGTCATGACCGCACCCCTTCTGGTTCAAGACATTGTCTTGCGTCTTTGGCGGTAGCCGGTGTGCCAATGAAATTTTGACGCACTGTCCTGATCTGCAACCGCTGCCCGCATTCCGCTGTCCGGCGGCAAACCGAATGCGGGCAGCGCGTTATCATTTGGTCTGCACCTGCACGGGCGTACCGATTTTGGTGGTCGTGCCGGACGCAACCACCAGATAACGGCTCGGGGCATCCTGTCCACTCTGCGCCAATTGACGAATGGGGCCAACCGCATTGACGATTGCCGAACCTGCGGGGTTGGTCATGAACGCTGCCAGCGGCTCGAGCATACCACCGCCATCCGCCTGAGAAGCCAACGCCAGCACATAAGGCTGCTTTGGCTCCAGGCCCGTCACCGCAGCTTGCAGGACCTGTGTAAGCCCCTGATCGAAGAGGGTCACACTGGTCGGCTTCGCGTCCGCAGACGCAGCAGGTGTCACCGAACCGAGGGTCAAGTGGGCCGCTTGGCCAGCAACACCGAGAGGTTGCAAGTTCTGCATCCCGTCACCTTCCGGGACGGCATTGGGAACATAGGCCAAGGCTTGCGGTGCCTGTCCGATGGGAATGGTTGCAATCACCGTATTGGTCAGCGTGTCGATGGCCGCCAATGCATCGGCATTTTCCAGACCAACGTAAATGCGTGTGCCATCGCCAGAGGGCCACAGGCCATGCGGGAGCTTACCGACCGGGATCGTAGCCACTTGCTCAAACGTGTCGGTGCGGAAAACCTTGATCTGGTTCAATCCACCAACAGTCACATAGGCAAACATGCCGTTGGCATTGCGGACGATATTCACGTGATTGGTGATCGGCCCCGTATCCAGCGTTTTGAGGAGTTTGAAAGGGGGCTTGGCGTCAAACACCTGTGTCCTGCCCACGTCTTTCAGCGTGAACCAGACCTGCTTGCCATCGGGCGTTGCTGCAAGATCAGGGCAGAATGGACTTTCCTGCTTCACATGGCCGACGATCTTGTGATCGGCAATGGAGATGACAACGGTTTCCGGATTGAACGACGAACAGACATAGCCGTATTTGTTGTCGGGCGAGAAGATTTGCATGCCCGGTCCAGCGGGAACCTTGATCCGCGTCTTTTCTGCAAATGTATGTCCATCCAGAACAGCGATGTAATCTTCACCCCGAACCGTGACCCAGACTTCCTTGCCATCGAGTGTGAAAAATGCCTCATGTGGGGCCCGCCCGAGGTAGGTGACGTGTTTGATTGCGTTGGTGGCCGTGTCGATAAACGTAACAGAATTGGTGCCGATCGAGACAACCGCAAGCGTTTTGTGATCGGGGGAGAAACCCATGCCGTGCACAAGCACCTGGCCGCGATAGAGCGGACTGAGATTGCCAGGTTGTGGATCTCCGAGCCGGATCACGCCCAACAGCTTGTTATCGAAGGGATCGGTAACCGATACTGTATTGGAGAACTGTTCGGCAGCGTAGACGCGATCACGATGACTGACCGGAACGTCGGGTGCCGAGGCCAATCCGGGTACCTGCCCGGCCAAAGCAGGAACCAACCCTGCGACCGCGGAGCCAATCAGCAATGTTATTGTAAAAAGCTTCAATCTCATTTCAAACTCCCTATTTCATGTTCATGGCTGGTGACATGGACATTGCTTGCATTGACGGCGAGTGGGTATCCAAATCAGGTATGAACGAGGTTTGGGTCGGAGATGGCTTGGATGGAGGCAGGGGATCGCCGATCGCCAGGCGCATCGCTGCAATTTCCTGTTGCTGCGTGACGATGATTTCCTGGGCGAGACGCTTTATGTTCTCGTTGTTGCCATAGCGCAGAACCGCCAGTGCCATATCAATCGCGCCCTGATGATGCGGCACCATCATCGCAACAAAATCGCGATCAACATCACCGGTTGGCTTGACCTCCATGTCCGCCATCATTTTTGTCATGGCCGCATCATTTTGCGTCAGAAATGGCGTTTCGTTCTGCACTGCAGATTTCGTCGCGTCGCTCATGCATATCACGTCGCTGGAAGGATCGCGCGCCGCAGCAATGGCGGACCAAGCGACAGCAAGTGTTCCGGCGAGAAGAAGTGCTCGTTGACCATTGAGATATCGATGGGACATGTCTTTCATACTCCGATCGGATTGTGTGTGTTCTGATGGTGAGACACGCCAAACGCCGGTTTATTCCACGCCGTGGCATTTTTTTTGCATTGAGCATGTTCGCGCAAGCTGCTGCGCCGAAGCTGGATGCCGAAATCTCTTTACCGCTGCCGTTTGCAGCTCGAGGCTTGGTGGAAGGGTTGACCGTCCAATAAGGGCGCCGCCCCGCAGTGTTATATTTGTCGCCAGAATGCCTGAGACCCCTGTCTACGGCGGGGTCCAATATACGCAACAGCAAGGTGGCTGTCCGTTGAAGGTGCGATTGAAAACCGTCGTGGAGGTTACAGACGAGACCGCTTTTCCCACGGCCTCCATTTTGGGAACATAGTCTCGCTTTCCAGATTCTTTCGCTCTTTATGGGTCCGTTGCTACCAGTGGCTGCAGAAATCCGCCCAAATGCGAGCAGGTGACGGCAGCACAATCACGCCCCGCAACCAGACAGCTGTCGAAATCTTTTTGATGCAGGAAAGCCACCAGAAAGCCGGCAATGAAGCTGTCGCCCGCTCCGGTCGTATCCACCACCTCTGTCTTCCTGCTGCCTACTCGAATTTCACCGTCACCACCGTGAGCGATTGCACCGGCACTGCCGCATGTGACAACAGCGTTGAGAGCACCTGCGGCGAGATAGGCTGTCAGCAATTGTGTTGCACGTGCGGCGTTCTCCCCCGCCGACCCGAAGGCGATTGTCAGCCCATGGGGTTCAAGGTGTGCTGGATCATTGTTCACGCCGAGATCCTGCGATACGCTGACACCCCGCTCCGTGAGGTGACGACGCAGCGTTCCCCCGTCGTCGAGCCAACCGATATGCACGTGATCCATTGTTTCGAGAACTGCCAGATCGCGAGCCGATGGGGCATATCCAGAGCAGGTGCCAAAATCTTCGTCGACTATTATCCGATCGCCTGATGAAGCTATCGAAATTTGTGTCGACGCCGTTTTGCCGGCTTTGCTCTGGATGTATTGAACGTTCACGCCATTTTCTGCCAGGAGCGCGACCGTGCGCTTCCCGGCAGCATCCTCACCAACGGCACCGAAGTAGAACGACTGGCATCCCAGCCGCGCGAGTTGAACCGCAACATTGACTGCATTTCCACCAACGACCGAATAGGCCGGAGGCGCCTGAAAGTAATCGATGCAATTATCGCCAACGGCAGCAATGCGCAGTGGTGTCTTCAACGTGCTTGAACCTTTCTTCAAATCGAAGGATGGCTTGGACCATGATCGTCTCTAGTATGCGACCCGCTTATAGTAACGGCGGGTGGTCAGCGGATGGTTCCGTATCACTTCCAAATGGGCGCTGATCCGCTCCAAAACAGCTGCCAGCAGAATGGGCGAGACAAGCCCGCGCAGTTCGGCAGAAACACCTGGTAGATCAAATGCCGCCGTATCGATGACCGACACCTGATCGGTATAGTTTTGTGCGAAGCTCTCCACACGGTCGGCCAAGGGACGGCAAGCATCTTCCCCCTTTAGCAGGAACAGGCTGACATTCTTTTCGACGAGTTCCAGCGTTCCATGAAAGAAATCCGACGCATGCACGGGACGCGCCCGTATCCATTGCATTTCCTCCAGAATACACATGCCGTAGTAAAAGGCCGCCGGCCACACATTCCCGGCCCCGGTTATGATGTGATAATTGGAATTCGCCAACCGCATGGCCAGCCCATTTGCCTGATCTTCGAAGGAACGCTTCACGTCGAGAAGAAGACCCGGCAACTGTGTGAGTTCACCAATCAGCTGGTCATAATTGGCAATCTCACCGCGATGTTTCATAACGGACAGAGCAATAATCAGCGATTGCAGATAGAAAGATTCGCAGGACGTATCGTCTTCTGCGAAATTAACGAACACGTGATCGCCACCCTTTCCAAGAGGTGTCTGCTCATGTCCGACAAGGGTGATAACCGTTGCCCCTAGCGTTTTTATTTTCTCAAGCAGTGCCACGCTCTCTTTGGTCGTGCCGGATAGCGAGGGCATCACGACGATCGATTTCGCGGTGAGATTGCGCGAACCGGTCACCAGCAGCTCTGCCGTCGATTCGATAAAGGCGGGAAAACGCGACTGCCGCTGCAGCAATTGCACGGCGGGCTGCATGAGGATTGCCGCGCCGCCGGTGCCGAGGAAAAATATGTTTTCAGCTCCGCGAGCCAAACAGCTTCCTATGACCTGATCAAGGCGGTTTTCCAGCGCGAGCGCGCCGGTTTGGATGCGAAGATATCGCTGTTCATCAAAATTCAGCATGTTGGTCTTTCTGGCAGAGAAGTGTGGATTGTTCTTAATCGGAGATACATTCATAGTTGTAAGACAACTGACATCATTGTCAATAATGCCCATATGAAAGAGAGCGATTTAAATGATAAGTTCAGCAAAAGCCTTCTTGACCGGATCATATTTGTCAGACAAGGAGGATCAAAACCACTTGCTGACGAGGTGATCCGTGGACGAGCCCCTTCGCGACATGCGAACATTGGTCATTCAACTTCGCGAAAGAATTGCTGACCTCATTCGCGAGCAGGCCCTCCGGCCTGGCGATAAACTCCCGACGGAAGCGCAACTGACGGCGCGCTTCAAAATCTCCCGGCCGGCATTGAGGGAAGCGTTGAAACTGCTGGAACAGGACGGATTGATCTACGTCGAACACGGGCGCGGCCGTTTTGTCTCGGCAATTTCCGCCATCCAGATCGACCGTCCTATAACGGTCTTCGAAAGTGTGACGGAAATGACCGGACACTACGGCTACAACACCGTCAACAAGGTCTTGTCCATCTCCGAAGAAGCGCCGGATGCGGCCCTGGCAAAGCAACTGCACCTCGACGAAGGCGCGCGCGTGATCCGGCTCGAACGATTGCGGTTGGAGCATGACGATCCGATAATGTATTGCGTGGATTATGTGCCGCGCAGCATCATAACCGCCCGCCTTTATGACATCGACTGGAGCGGATCGCTGTTGGCCCTGCTGGACCAGTATAAGCAAAGGCCCCGTATGTCGGCCGCGTCCGTTTCCGCCGTGATGCTACCGCAGGATGTCGTGGATCGAAATGATTTGCGCAATTTTGGCCCCGCGCTGCTGATCACTGAAACCTGTTTCAATGCAACGGGAACGCCGGTGGTCTATGCCCTGGACTACCACAAGGGCAGTCATTTTTCATTCAGTCTGGCGCGCAGGTAACGGTGCAATAGCAGCGTCCGGTCGCCGACGCGTTTGCCTATACCGGTCAATGCAGTATTTGGCTCAAGAAATGCCGGCTGCGCTCGTTCTGCGGATTGTCGAAAAAGTCATTCGGCTTGCCTTCCTCGACGATCTTGCCGCGATCCATGAAAATGACGCGATCGGCAACCTGTTTTGCAAAGCCCATCTCATGGGTGACGCAAATCATGGTCATCCCCTCTTTGGCCAGAGACACCATTGTGTCGAGCACTTCCTTGACCATCTCCGGATCAAGCGCCGATGTCGGCTCGTCAAACAGCATGATCTTTGGATTCATGCAAAGAGCGCGGGCAATGGCGACACGTTGCTGCTGGCCGCCGGAAAGCTGGATCGGATATTTGTTAGCCTGCTCGGGGATACGCACACGCTCAAGATAATGCATGGCGATCTCGACGGCTTTTTTCTTCGGCGTTTTCCGCACCCACATGGGCGCCAAAATGCAGTTCTGCAATATGGTCAGGTGAGGAAACAGATTGAAATGCTGGAACACCATGCCGACTTCCCGCCGCACTTCATCGATCCGGTCTTCATCAGCGGTCAACTCAATCCCGCCCACGACGATCTTGCCTTCCTGGTGGGCCTCGAGCCGGTTGATACACCGTATAAGGGTGGATTTACCTGAACCGGACGGTCCGCAGATCACCACCTTTTCCCTGGGAGCGATCACAAGGTTGATATCGTCCAGTGCATGGAAGCTCCCAAACCACTTATGGACGCTGTTCAGTTCAATTTCGACTGATGAAGCGGCGGATTTTGTCATGGCATTTCCCTTGGAGCGAGCATTAGCGTTTCAACGACCGGCCGAACCGCTCTTCAATGCGGGCCTGCACAATCTCGAGGCCGATGGACAGGAGCCAGTAGATCATTGATGCCGTAATGAGCATTTCGATGTGCCTGAATTCTTTCTGGCCCATGGTGCGCGCCAGATACATGATCTCCCAGACCCCCACGACCGATACCAGCGAGGAATCCTTGAGCATGGCGATGAATTGATTGCCGGTCGGCGGAATGATGACGCGCATGGCCTGTGGGAGGACAACCAGAAACATCGTATGATTGGGCCGCAGACCGAGCGCTGTTGCGCCCTCACTCTGGCCGCGCGGTATGCTTTCAATGCCGGCCCGGAAAATCTCGGTCATATAGGCGCCATAACAAAGCGATAGCGCCAGAATGCCGGCCGGGATCGCACCGATCACATAGCCCACCTGCGGCAAGCCCAGATAAATGATGTAAATCTGCATGAGCAGCGGCAGACCGCGGAACAGCGATGTGTAGAAACTCGCAAGTCCGTAGATGACACCGTTCTTGGAGAGCTTGGCGATTGCGCCAATCAAGGCAATGACCGTGGCAATGAAAATTGAGATCACCGATATATAAAGGGTCGTGACGACGCCTTGCGTTATGAGGAAGCCAATCTTCTTTGCAATGAATGTAAAACTGAGATCGAATGAATAGAAGAACAACAACAGCAGGCCGAACAGTTCCGCCCATACGGCGCCGATCTGGTACGTCCTGGGTAAAAGCCCCAGAAGTTTCCAGTTAACTGCAATCAGCAGGGCAAAGCAGATCGCCGCTAAAGCGCGTGTTATCTCGGGCGAGGCTGCAATTCCCGGAGCCAATGAAGGAAACAGGGTCGTAATCCAGTTTCCGCCCACACCCATCCAGTAGAGCATGGCCGCAACAAACACGACAGCGATGACGGCTCCGATGCGTCTTGTTGCCTTTGGGTAGGAAAGAACGAGAGTTGCAATCATTTTGATCCCCATAGTCAGACGGACGATCGTTCTCGCCACCAATCCTGAGCCTGTAGTTTCCAGTAAGTGAGTTGCGCCACCGTCAGCCCGGCCAAGCCTCCAGCCCAGACAAGGCCAAACGGCTTGAACAAATTGTATCGGTCGGATTGTCCCAGGATGGCCTCGGCCACGAGCTTGCCGCCAATGGCGGTCGTGTTCAAACCATGTCCACCAAATGCGGTGCCATACCAGACATTCGACTGCAGTTGCCCGATCTGCGGCATGAGGTGCCTGGCATAGGACATCAATCCAGACCAGGATGTTTCGATCTTAAGATCGGCAAGTTGAGGATATGTGCTTACCATTTCCCGCCGCAGCTCGGCGGCAAGCGCAGCCGGTGACGCTGCCCTTGTGGTAATCCGGCCGCCCCATAGCAGGCGTTTGCCCCCCTCGACGACCCGGTAATAGTCCCCTGCCCTGCGGTTGTCACCCACGGCGTGCGTCGTATCGACGGCCTGCCGGATCAGTTCGGGAGCTTCTTCTGAAAGCATGACGTAGGTCGCGATCGGCAAAAAGCTTCGCTTCAGTTTTGGCAGAAAACCGGTGGTGTAGCCGCCCGTCGTCACAACGATGCAACGCGCCTTGACCTTTCCCGCGTCGGTGTGAACAATCTTTTCAGGTTGGGAAAAGTCGTTGGCAATCGCGGGGCTCGCTTCGAAGATCTTTCCACCCAACCGTTCAATCTCCGCGGCAACGCCGCGCAAATAATTCAACGGATGCATGTGAAAAGCCTGCGGATCGCGCAATGCCTGGAAATATCGCTTGGACCGGAGTTTCGCCTGTACTTCATCACGGCTCAGATAGTCCACGCCATAGCCGAAATCCCGTTGAAGGACTGCAGCGCGGGCTTTCAGAGCCTCCCCATCGTCATATCGCAAGACAGACATGATCCCGTGGATAGGGTCTGCCGACGCAATGTTCAGATCGTTGATCGTGTCGCGTACAAAGTGCATGCCTTCAATGGACAGGGCATGAAGCTTGTGCGCGCTTTCAGGCCCAACCATGCGGGCTATGGCATCGCCGTCATTGGCAAAACCCGAACCGACGAAGCCGCCGTTTCGCCCGGACGCTCCCCAGCCGATACGCTCGGCCTCCAGCACAACGACCGTCTGGCCGGCCCGTGCCAACTGAAGAGCAGTGGTAATTCCGGCGAGACCACCCCCAATAACGCAGGTGTCGCACTCGACAGTGCCCGACAGAAGGGGAAATCGTCTGTCTTCGGCAATTGTCCGTCGATAGAACGTATCAATGTAACTCATTGCTTGCTCGCGGGGGGAATGCGTTTGAAGGATCGAATACCAGGAGGATAGAGCGCGGGTATTGCCACAATCGTCGGCGCCAGCGCTCTTCTTTGTCAGTTGGTGCTATAGTCCTTGCCGTACCATTTGGTGGTCAACGCCGTGAGCGTGCCGTCCGATCGCATGGCCCCGATGATTTCACCGATCTTGGCGGTCCACTCGGGATCACCCTTTTCGGCGATAACGACAAGCGGTTCACGGAAGGCATAGCCGCCATCAAGAATTCGGACGGGATATCCGTTCTTGATTGCGTTCTGTGCTGTCTGCTCCGGGGCGATGACCGCATCCAGACGTACCCCGTCGCCAAGACGAAGATCGTCAAATGGCAGCATTGAATCGGCAAAGGTACGAACTTCACCTGGTTCGACTTTATACTCGACCGGTGGCAGGCCCGGAGCATCGATCTCAAGCTGACGACGGATAAAATCTTCTGACGTCGTTGCCGTCTCGACGCCGATGGTCTTGCCGTTCAAATCCGCGCTCGATTTGGCTTTGCTGGCCTTATGGACGACGTAGACATAAGGGCTGTAGTAATACACCGATGCGAAATCGATAACTTGCGCACGGGCTTTTGTCGGCGTTACGGAACCGACGCCCACGTCATACCGCCCTTGCCAGCGACCGCCCGTCAGCGTAGCCCAGTCCGGGGTCTGGAAGGAGACTTCGACGCCAAGTCGCTTGCCGATCTCCTTGGACATGTCGATATCGAAACCGACCATTTCGTTGTTGTCATCGAGATAACTTTGCGGCGGCCAACTGCTGTTGGTTGCAACCACCATGGCCTTTTTCTGCATTACCCGCTCAAGCGTTGTTCCCGCTTGCGCTGCCGGTCCGAACGAAAGTGCCAATATCCCGGCCGCCAAACTCTTGAATATATAACCCATGCCATCCTCCTGAATGCGACGTCTGCCCCCTGCATTTCAATGCTTATGTAAGACGTCAGACAATGCAGTTCATAGTCAATGACCTATGGAGTCAAGACTGTGCCCGCCATTTTATGCGCAACGCCCGCAAAAGTTGTTGCAATTTGAATATGAGATCATGAGAAATGAAAATGTCATGTTGCGGCTTGAAATCCGCGCTGTTCAGATGATGCGCACAGCTTGCGGAAAAAGGGCACAGGCCAGCAATCGGATCATCGCCCCAAACGGAGCGATGAGGCGCGGCTGAGGAACACAGGGAACCGGAGCCGGCCCATGCCCGGGTTTGATCCCTCACCCTATCTGTACAGAACCTTCGAAGCTGCCATCAAGACGCAGCGTGCGCTTTGCCGGGCTTGGGATCGATCCCAACAGCCTGTTCGCAAAGAGCCACGTGTTTGGCCAGCGCATCGATTGGCAGGAACGCACTGACCGTGCAAATATCGCGCTTTTGGAACTTTGGCATTCCCTGAAGTTCCTTCAGTCGTTCAAGAAGTGCAAACCGGTTCATACTCGTCTCCTTCATCCACTGGTTGGCGTTTGCCCCGACCCCCTTCTCATGTATCCATCAAGCAGCCCGAACTCCGGCTTTCAATGGAATCTCGATGTCGACCTCCAGCATCGAGACCTGATCATCACTGTTCATTGTCACGCGAACTTTTTCCCGATCGATTTGTATGTGCCGTGTGACGACTGCCAGGATTTCTTCCCTTAACAGAATGACCAGGTCGGAATGCCCTTGCGATGCACGTTCATGGGCAAGCAGAATCTGCAGACGTTCGCGCGCCTTGGGTGCCGAAGCCTGCTTATTGAAGAAACGGAAAATGCTCATGCTGCCCTCCGCCGGAATATTTTGCCCAACAGACCACGCTTTTCACTGGGAATGGTGACAGGGATCGTTTCGCCGGCGAGGCGCCGTGCGGCATCCATATAGGCCAAAGCCGGTGCGCTATCCTTGTCAGCCAGAGTTACCGGCGAGCCGATGTTGGATGCGCGCAGGACGTCCTGGCTTTCGGGAATGATGCCAAGCAGCGGAATGGATAGAATTTCGAGAACGTCTTCCACCTTCAACATATCGCCGCGTTCCGCCCGGTTCGCATCATAGCGAGTTAAAAGGAGATGTTTTTCCATTCTCTCACCGCGTTCGGCCTTGAGCGTCTTTGAGTCGAGAAGGCCAATAATCCGGTCTGAATCCCGAACCGAGGAGACTTCCGGGTTCGTGACGACGACTGCAATGTCGGCGTGGCGCATCGCCAGCGTCGCCCCGCGTTCAATGCCTGCCGGGCTGTCGCAAATGATCCAGTCAAAGGATTTCTTCAGATCTTCGATGACCTTTTCCACACCCTCAGCCGTGAGATTGTCCTTGTCGCGGGTTTGAGATGCAGGCAGCAGGAAGAGCGTATCAAGCCGCTTGTCGCGAATGAGCGCCTGGGGCAATTTCGCGTCGCCCTGGATGACGTTGACCAGATCGAAGACGACACGGCGTTCCGCGCCCATGACAAGATCGAGGTTCCGCAATCCCACGTCGAAATCGATGACAACCGTCCTCTCATTGCGCTGAGCAAGTGCCGCGCCAAGTGCGGCGGTTGACGTTGTTTTACCAACGCCTCCTTTGCCCGAGGTAACTACCACCACTTTTCCCATATTTTTTCCTACCTTCCTCGAGCCCTGATTCAACCAAATGCCTCTGCCAGTATGGTGTCTCCCTCGAGCCACAACTGTACGGCTTTCCCGCGAAGCCGAGGTTCCAAATCCTCGGCTGTCTTGTAAAGGCCATCTATGGCCAACAGTTCTGCTTCAAGTTTGCGGCAAAAAATGCGCGCCGATGCGTTTCCGGCCGAGCCAGCCATAGCTCTGCCTCGCAGCGTGCCATAGACATGGATAGAGCCACCCGCGACGACTTCAGCACCCGAGGCGACCGACCCGATGATGGTCACATCGCCCTCCGGAAAAATCACCGATTGCCCCGATCGCACAGGCTCCTTGATGATAATCGACGGCATCACGCGGACCTGAGCTCCACCGGAAGCGTTCGCCGACGTTAAAGGAGGCTTGGCATTTCCGCCGCGTGGTTCGATTGCCGTCGTTGCTGCGGGAGCCTGGAAATCCGTCGCAGATTTCCCGCCCCGCATTGCCGGTGGCATGCCGGGCGCAAGGAGTGACGGGCGGGCACCTTCTATGCCCATGATCGACACCCCGCGCTTGGCAAGCTCTTCGATCAGCAGCGTCAGCCCAACGCGGTCGGTTTGCAGGTTCTCAACGTCGAGAACGATCGGTTTACCCAGGAAGAACCCCGCAGAACGTGATGCAAGGTCGTCCAGTTGGAGCAGCCAACGATCGATCGGCGCTTCGGGCGAAAGCACAAGGGCAAGAAACGACCGGCCTTTGAGGCGTATTGGTTGAGAATCTGTTAGCACTTTGTTCATCTAAGTTAATTTTTCGTTCCGGCGGTATAGGCGGCGAATGGTTAACAGATGGTTAATTTCCCCCGATTTCACACAGGTGAAAATCTGCAATCCGGTCCATGCACGAAGGAAGCAGCCGAGCCTCGCTCGACCGCGTTTATCGGGTGAGTGCTGCCTCGAAAGTTATCCCAATATGATCTGAAGTTTGCCCACGGCGCGATAATCCTATTCGGCGCCGGTATAGGGGAAAGCCGCTAATCCTTCGCAACACATGCGGCCTCCTTTCAGAAGCAACTGCATGTATTATTTGACTCCGAAATTGCGTCCGCTGTATCTATACATCAGGCTGCGCGCTACACTGCCTGCAATTGTTTGGAGGAGGGGGAGACATGAAGCCCAATGTTTCGCGTAGAACCTTTATCAAAGGCAGCGTCGCGGCAGGCATCGCCATCAAGGTGTCTTTTCTCTCAGCGCCGGCGCAGGCTGCACTCATTCAAACGCCCCCCTCACCCGGGCCTGACTGGCTTAAGGCCGACGGTCGGCCGAAATTCCGGCTCGACGCCATCGCCAAGGTCACAGGCGAAAAGACCTTTGCCCGCGATTACCGTGCCCGCGATCTTGAAAACTGGCCGAAGGAGCAGGCGCACGCCTTCATGCTGCATGCGACCAAAGCGGATCGCATATTCGAAGGCATCGACCTGAGCCTTCTCGGCGACGACTTGAAACCTGACCGCCTCGTTCTTCACGAAGATCTCGTTGCCGACAACATCACCATCCCGGGCGACGGCTTTTATGGTGACGTATTCTTCGTGCCAAAAGGGCAAACCGCCCGGCTGCTCGGGCAGCCGGTCGCACTCCTCGTCTATCATGACTTCGCCCGCTACGACGCGGCCAAGCGGCTGATTCGCTTTGACGATACGGTGGTTCGCTATGGCGGCAAGGCGCCTTACAGCCATCCGGCCCACTATGGCGCGGCGCGTTATGTGCGCATCGACGGCGGCACGCCTGATGCGGATGACCGATACTCGTCGCTGAAGGATGCTGTGATCTATGGCGGTTTTGCCGGTGATGAACCGGCGTGGCCGGCTGCGGGCGATGGCAATGCAATGGCGCGCGGCATGGCTGCCGCTGCGCAGATCGAGAAGGAAATCGGCGAAGCCGGCAACGACCTGCTGGTCTTCAAACACAAATACTTCTCGCAGTCGGTCGACGCGTCCGCCATGGAAGCGGACAATGGCAATGTCTGGTACGATGCATCGACGGGTGTCCTTCACATCATGATGGCGACGCAGTCGCCTTATGAAGTGGCCGAGGTCTCGGCCAGCCTCGTCTCCAAATCGAAATTCCATCTCAAGGAAGTCGACCTCAAGGTCGGTTATACCGTCGGCTACGGCACCAAGGATCATTCCATCTTTCCGTTTTTCTGCGTTCTGGCGGGCCTCTATGGCGATGGCCGGCCGGTACGGCTTGCCAATGATCGCTACGAACAGTTCCAGATGGGACTGAAGCGGCACGCGTTCTGGATGGACAACACGCTGGTCGTTGACCGTCAAACCGGCCAGTTCCGCGCCATGACCGGCCATTTCAAGAACGACGGCGGCGGGCGCCCCAACTTCTCGTTTTCAGTGGGCTTCGTCGGGGCAACGGCGGCGCAGTCGATCTACTATCTGCCGAAAAGCGATTTTTCGGCCGCAGCCATTGCCTCGCGTGCTGTCGACGCGGGTTCGACGCGGGGCTATGGCACCCTCCAGTCGATGTCGGCGACCGAGATGATGGTCGATGAGGTCGCCGAAATCCTGAAAATGGATGCGATCGACCTCCGGTTGAAGAATGTTTTCAAGTCCGGAATGAAGAATACACAAGGAGCGATCCCCGCAGGCGCGCTGCGCAACGAGGAAATCCTGCTCAAGGCGCGCGACCATCCGCTGTGGACAAAGCGCGCCGAGAAGAAGGCCGCGTTCGATGCCACCAATCCCGGCAAGCGCTACGGCGTTGGTTACGGTCACGTGCAGAAGGACTATGGCACTGGCGCGGAGTCGGCACTCGCCGCGCTTGAGTTCGATGCATCGGGCCGGATCAGGTTCGCGCATGTGGCACATGAGATCGGGACAGGCACGACCACGTCGCAGGCGATCATGGTTGGCGACATTCTCGGCCGCGTCCCCGACGAGACGGAGTTCGGCAAGGTGCGCTGGCCGCAGATGCCGCTTGAAACCTCCGAAGAGCCATACACCATGTCTCAGGAAGACGAAGACAAGCACAGCCAAAGCCCGCGCTGGACGCCAAGTTTCACCTCGCCGATGAGCGCGACCAACAGCGTCTATTATCTCGGCCATGCCACGCGGCAAGCGGCGCATGCGCTTGTCGACCTTGCTATTTGGCCGGCAGCGAAGTCGCTGTGGTCGCGCGGCATTGGCGGCGGATCGATGACCCCCTACACCGTGCGGCGGGAGGACATCCGGCTTGAAAACGGCCAGGTGAACGCGGGCGGACTGGCGCCGCTCAGTTTCGAGGCGGTTGCGGCCGAAGCGCACCGGCTCGGTTTCGTCACCGGCGTGACGGTCCATACCTTCAACCGATGGCAATGGACGGAAGCCGAATTCGACATCCCGAATGCAGGACGGGTGCGGCTTCCAATCGATGCGCTTGCGGTGAAATATGGCGATGGCGCCTCCGCCGAAACCAGAACGCTCATGACGCTGGACGGCTGGCAGTTCGTCAACCGGGCAGCGGTTCACTATCCGCCCACCCAGCGCAACAATGCCGGCGTCACCTATTATGCGCCGATGGCGACACTGGCCGAAATCAGCGTCGATACGGCGACAGGCGAAGTGACGCTGCTTGCGCACCACTCGATCATGGAGTGCGGAACCCAGGTCGTCCCGGAACTGGTCTCCGGGCAAATCCAGGGAGGCATCGCCATGGGTATCGGCCATGCGTTGAAGGAGTATCTGCCGCTGTACGAGGACGGTCCCGGCGACGGCACCTGGAACTGGAACCGCTACGAGCTGCCTCGTTCCAAAGACGTGGCAGTCTGGACCCAGACTGTGGAAATCCTCGCGCCGCTTTCGGAGACCGACCCGCCCAAGGGTATCGCCGAGGTCGTGATGATTGCGGTGGTGCCGGCGCTTGCCAACGCCGTATCGCACGCCATTGGCAAGCGCTTTTACGATTTGCCGATTACACCGGAAAAGATACGGGGAGCGCTGGCATGACCCTGGTCACAAAGAAGCTGTCGCTGACCGTCAACGACAAGGCGATCGATCCCGTCGACGTGCCCGAGGGCATGATGATGCAGGATTTTCTCTACGAGTATCTCAATCTCACGGGTTCGCGCATGGGCTGCGGGCAAGGCATCTGCCATGCCTGCACGGTGATCGTGGAAAGGGATGATGGTACACTCGATGAGGTGCGCACCTGCATTACGGGTGCGCATTGGTTCAAGGACAAAAAGGTGCGCACGGTGGAGGGGCATGCCAGGCGCGATGCCTCTGGCGCCATTGTCGAACTCTCGCCAATTCAGCAGGCATTCATCGAGAATTTTTCGTTCCAATGCGGTTACTGCACGCCGGGTTTTGTCACCGGTGCAACCGTTTTCATCGACCAGTTGAAACGAAAGCCGATTGCCAGGACCGATCTGGAGCAGGCCATCACTGAAGCGCTTGATAATCATATCTGCCGCTGTACCGGTTACGTCCGCTATCACCAAGCCGTGCGCGACCTGGTGCTGAAGACACCCGGCCTCTTGAAAACCTGAGGGAGTAGTCCATGACGTTGCGTAGGCTACTCTGGATCATGGCGATATTGATCGTGTGCGGCGGTCTGGTTGCGGGCAGCGTTTTTGCCGGTCTGTTCGAGAAAAGCGCCGTGGCCAAGGACATCGAGCAGCCCCTGACTGCGGACCAGATGAAAGCATTGGCGCAACGCGGCGCCTATATCGCGGTTGCCGCGGATTGCTATGCCTGCCACACGGCAAAGGGCGGGGCTGCCTGGGCCGGCGGGCTGCCGATGCAAACGCCGTTCGGCACGATCTATTCCAGCAATATTTCGTCCGACAAGGAGAATGGTATCGGCAATTGGACCCGGTATGAGTTCCAACGTGCTGTTCGCGATGGCATCGGCAAGGACGGGAAACATCTCTATCCGGCAATGCCCTATGCCTCCTACCGGCAGATGACAGCGGAAGACGTCGATGCGGTGTATAGCTATCTGATGACGCGCGAACCCATGCCGGTGAAAAACAAAAGCAACGACCTGGCGTTTCCCTTCAATATTCGCCGCACGCTGACCTTCTGGAATCTTGTCAATCTGCCCGGCGCGGTGCCGGCAAATGATCCGGCCCGATCCGCATTATGGAACAGGGGCCGTTACCTGGCCGATGCCCTCGCCCATTGCGGCGAGTGCCACACACCGCGCAACCTGATGCAAGGCATGGAGCAGACGCGGTATCTGCAGGGAACGATCATTGAAGGCGTCGCAGCGCCCGACATCATGAAGGATGGGCTGACACGCATGGGATTTGACGTCCCCTTGCTGGCGAGCTTTATGAAGACCGGCATTTTCGCCGGAGGTGCGATGACCAACCAGATGTTCGAGGTTGTCCATTTCTCGACACAGTACATGACCGACGACGATATGAAGGCACTCTCGGCCTACCTGTTCAACCTCGATGCCGTGCCGGACCAATCCACACCGCCACCAGCGCCCAAGCCGATCAATGTGGCTCCCGAGCTTACAGCGTCGGCACGGGGAACTTATCTCAACCTTTGCTCGGGCTGCCATGGCGCCCAGGGCGAAGGTATTCCGCATGTCGCGGTTCCACTGGCCACCAACACGTCGCTGCGCATCAATGATGCGCGCAATTTCGTCCGCACAGTCCTGCATGGCATTCCCGCACAACGTTTCCCGGGTCTCGAACGCATGCAGCCGATGCCAGCGTTCAAGGACCAGCTGACGGACCAGCAGGTAGCGGATCTTGCCAACTGGGCACGGGCAACATGGGGTGGCCAGGAAACCAACGTCAAGCCGGCTGATATTGCCTCGATCCGTCACAGCAATTAAAGGCAACTCTGTTGCCAACGGTCGTAAACGACGTGTGGCGCCTGACGGCTTTCCTTTGAGCAAGCCAGTTCGCGCAGCATTCTCCCCAAGCTGGCAATCAGGCGGGGTTGCCCAATCCGCCAAATGGCGAGAGCACCCGATGAACGTCGGCGGCCGTCATGGCCACCGACCGGATGAGTGGTTTTTTTGTCTCAAGGGCCGGCGAACGCACGAACCTCGCACGTGCCTTCCCATCCCGGCATGAAGTCCTTGTGCAGCTGCATGAACTCGACCGCCGACGCTACGGCCTCGTCCTTGTTGCCAAACTCCATGATTGCATAGCCGCCGATGACCTCCTTTGCTTCGACAAAAGGGCCGTCAATGACACTGAGCTGCCCGTTTGCTATGCGCACCTGCGCACCCATGGTGACTGGCGTGAGTCCGCCCATGTCGAGCATGCGGCCAGCCTTGATCTCCCGGTCGGCGAGCTTGTTCATCGCCTCGATGAGTTCCGGCGTGGGAGGTTGGGAGTGGGCGGATGTGACGATTGACATGAATCGCATTTGACAATTCCTCCTTCGGCGAGCTGCGGGCACCATTGCCGCTGAACTGGCTCACTTATCAAGACAACGATCCAGCTCTTGCCAAATCGACATCCGCATTGAAAAAAATCGCACTTGTCTCAAGGTTGAGGGAATACATACTGCAAGATCGGGCTTTTGACACGGCGTTATGGCCGCCAATGCTCCTGTTTCGCGATGCTCGACTATACACGATTTAAAGCCCAGCCCGGCTTTGAAATACCTTCTCCCGTAGGGGAATGCGCGCTAAACACGTACAGATGAGTTGCAGGCGAGTTGGTGGTTTCGCGCCGAATCCAAGGGAAATATTTATGGAAAATTGGGATCCGGCCGTTATCAAAATGCTCAGTATCTTCATGCCGAGCACTTTTAAAAGCCGTGCAGCAATCAAACCGGAATCTCGGTTCGTCCATTACACCACGTCGAAAAATCTGCTCCAAATTCTTGACAGTGAAGAGATCGAGTTCAGAAACACCCGGGATATGAACGATCACCAAGACATCGAGACCGGCTTGGAAAGACTGCAGCATTGGATCAACAATTCAGCCAGTGCTGCACTCGCTGACGCGCTTGATCGATGTGTACCGGGCGTTTGGAACGAAGGCATAAAGAAATTTCAGGACTGGCTGCCGGGTTTGAGAAACGAGACATATGTCTTGTCTGTAGCCGAACACGATCCTAACGAGAACAACACCGGACGCCTGTCGTTGTGGCGAGCCTTTGAAGGGGATGCAACCGGTGTTGCGGTCGTTGTCGACACTTCCCCGTTCATGCAAGTGGCACAGGCGCTGAAAGCTTATTCGAGCCCGGTTGCGTACTGGACAAGACAGCAGTTCGCTGGAGAGTTCGAAACTGTCACTGCGTCCATATTGGACAATCAGCAATTCATATCCCAGACCAACAGGCCCGTACTACGCGAAGTTATATTTTTGATGCTGCTTTTCGCGGCCGTATGTTCCAAACACCCTGGCCTTCGCGATGAGCGGGAATGGCGAGTCTTGACCAACCCGCTTCTGTGGCCTTCGCCCATGCTTATCAAACACAACCCTGCTGTCGAGGGCAGCAACAGAACGATCTATAAACTGCCACTCAAAAATCGGCCAACGGAGAACATCACTGGATTGGAGTTTCCTCAGCTGATCTCGCGGGTCATTATTGGCCCCACAATGAATGCCGAGGTCATCCGGGAAGAGATCGTGTCAAAATTGGCGGAGAAAAACGTCCCGCAACCCGCTGCGAAAGTGATCATGTCAAAATTGCCTGTTCGCGCGAAAGCGATGGGGTAACACAGCGGAACACCAAGCTTGCTTGCCGCGTGGTCTGCCATCCATTGTCGGGCGAAAACTGTACCTTCGCACGCGCCTCTTGTGCCACTCTTCGAACACTGTGTTCAACGCACTTACAACCATTGGTATCCGGCCCCATATTGAGCGCTCCCCGAGCGACGGGGTTTGCTCCTTTTCAGGGATGATATCATGAAGAAGATCGGTTTTCTTTCGTTCGGCCATTGGGCGCCTTCACTCCAATCGCAAACCCGTTCAGCCGGAGACGCTCTTCTTCAGTCGCTCGACTTATCTGTCGCCGCTGAGGAGCTTGGCATGGACGGCGCCTATTTCCGTGTGCATCACTTTGCCCGGCAATTGGCCTCCCCCTTCCCGCTATTGGCGGCAATTGGAGCGAAAACCAAAAATATCGAAATCGGCACCGCTGTCATCGATATGCGCTACGAGAACCCGTTCTATATGGCCGAAGATGCCGGTGCGGCGGACCTGATCTCAAACGGCCGGCTGCAGCTTGGGCTGAGCCGGGGCTCCCCGGAACAGGTCATCGACGGCTGGCGTTATTTCGGTTATCAGCCAAACGATGGCGCCACCGATGCTGACATGGGGCGTCAACACGCCGAGGTTTTTCTGAGCCTGCTCGGGGGCGAGGGTTTTGCTGAGCCAAACCCACGACCAATGTTTCCGAATCCGCCCGGTCTGCTGCGCCTCGAACCGCATTCCGAAGGCCTGCGAAAGCGTGTCTGGTGGGGCGCCGGTTCGAATTCGACGGCGGTCTGGGCGGCCAAACTAGGAATGAATCTCCAAAGCTCCACCCTTAAGAATGACGAGTCCGGTGAGCCCTTCCATATTCAGCAAGCGGCGCAAATACGTGCTTATCGCAACGCCTGGAAGGAAGCAGGCCACAATTGGACACCCCGTGTTTCCGTCAGCCGAAGCATCTTTGCATTGATGAATGACCGCGATCGCGCCTATTTCGGAAATGGCAGCAAGGAAGGAGACTCGCTTGGTTACATTGATGAAAACACCAGAGCCATTTTCGGCCGCAGTTATGCAGCTGAGCCCGAAGCGCTTGTGAAACAGCTTGCGCAGGATGAGGCCATCGTGGAGGCGGATACTTTGCTGTTAACGGTGCCAAACCAGCTGGGCGTCGATTACAACGTACATGTGCTCGAAGCAATCCTGACGCACGTTGCGCCCGCGCTCGGATGGAGGTGACGGCGTCCAGCGAAATTCTCCGAACGCTGAGAGTTGGATGGAAAGCGTATATAGCCCAATTGATGTATATCGATGTAGAACGGGATCTAATCCCACTATAATCATGACATGCATGAAGAACGGGAATAGTATGCTCTGCAAAAATGGATTGGAATACATCCAAATAGGGAGCAACACGTGTCCATCGGTCAAGATACAAAACGCCGCAAGGCACACAATACGCCGACGGTAATCGTTATAGAACAACATACACTCGTGCGCACAACGATCATCCGGCTCCTCCAGGATGAACTTGCGGGCTGGGACTTCATCGACATGGTCTCCGTCAAGACTCTCGATAGTGCTCTCGGGATGGATGTGCATCTCATCGCACTGGACATGGCTGGAAGAACTCTCGACAGCGCAAGTCTCTGCGACGATCTTGACGTAATTAGAAACATGTTTCCTGAGGCTTCGATCGCCCTTCTCTCCAACATGGATGATACGTTGGTCGCCTCTCAGGCGCTTGAGATGGGCATTCGCGGCTACTTCACAACCTCAGTTCCGATCGACGTCGCCCTTGCGGGTATGCGACTCATCCTTGCCGGTGGTGTTTTCTATCCGCACCCGTTTGTCGCACACGCGAACGCGTCGGCGATGCGCAACAAGCCCCAGGACAAGCCGCGCAGGATAATCGAGAACAACGCACACTATATGTCGATTGCAGATTTTACCCCGCGCGAAGCGGATGTTCTTGCAGAACTGCAATGCGGACATCCCAACAAAGTCATTGCGTGCAAGCTAAATCTTTCGGATCATACGGTGAAAATGCATTTGCAGCACATCATGCGAAAATTGCAGGTGCAGAACAGAACCGAAGTGGTCGCACGGCTCGGTCAAAGGGTAACGTCAGACATTCCCGCACAATAGCTCCTGGACTATTTTGAGTGAGGTCTTCTCAAGCATCCTCAAGCGCACTCAATAGTCCAGAATATGCCCGACGATACCCCTCGCCGCGCAACACCATCCGGATCGCTCCACTTGCTATCGGTCAATCTTCGCGAAACGCGCGGTTGAAACTGTCAAGGAGCGGCCTGACCGCGTAAAACGCCACACTGCTCTCCCCGGTTTCGATCAACGCCTGCGCAGGCATGCCCGGAATCAGCTTAACATCGCGCATCTTCGCCAGCCGTTCGTCGGTCACGCGAATTGTTGCGGCGTAGTAAGCTTGGCCGCTTTGCTTATCGACGAGACGATCGGCGGAGACGTATTCGACCACACCTTTCAGCAACGGTACGCGACGTTGATTGTAGGGAAGCAGATGAATCTGCGCTTCGAGTCCAGAATGCACGCGGTTGATATCTTCTGGCCGCACATGCGCGGACACAACAAGACTGCCATTGCGCGGCACGAGATCGACGAGCGGCTCGCCCGCGCCAATGATACCGCCTGCAGTATGGATGCGCAGGTCAATGACCACCCCATCCTCGGGCGCTCTGATTGCAGTCCGCGTGAGTTGATCATCGATTGCCCGCAATCTTTCGCTCAGTTGCAATGTCTGGCTTTCCGTGTCGCGAATACCTTGGGCGACTTCGTTTTGCCGGTCACTTTCGATTTTCACAAGATAGGCCTGGCTTTCACTGATGACCTGGTATGCGCGTGATATCTGGGCGACAACTTCGCCGAGCTGGCCATCGAGATCCGCTATTTCCCGTCCCAGGACAAGGAGCCTGGTCTTTCGTTCAAGCCCCTTGGCGGCCAACGGGGAGACGGCATCGAGCTCCTGCCGCGCGATTTCCACCCTCTGCGTCAGCGCCGCTTTTTGCGCCATGAGACCAGAGATTTCCTCCTGCACCTGATCCATTTTCTTCTGCGTGATGGCGATCTCGGATTTCATCACCAGACGGCGCGTCTCGAAGATGTGATCTTGTCCGTCGAGAATGCCGTTGATTGCCGGATTGGTGACTCTGAGGATTTCGAGATCCGCGCCATACATAACGCGGTCGCTGCCCTTCTGTTCTGCACTCAGGCGCGCGTGACTTGCCTTGGCATCCCAGAGCTGTCCCTGGAGACTGTCGCGCTCCGAGCGTGATTTCGTGTCGTCAAGCTGGAAGAGAACCTGGCCAGCTTTCACAGCGTCGCCGTTCTTGACAAGGATTTGCCGCACGATACCGCCTTCCAGATGTTGGATAACCTTGCGGCTCGTTTCAGGCTCGACAACACCTGCGGCAATGGCCGCGCTCTTGAGTGGCGCAAAGATCGACCAGGTGCCAAGGCCAATAATGAAGACACCGATCAGCAGGTTGCCTAACAAGGCGACATTTCGAAGCCTTGGCATCGGGGAAGCAGGTGCCAGCGCCCCGCTGGTTGGTCCCGCGATTGGCACATAGACGAAGTGCTTCTTGTTTTGATCCGACTTTACGATGGCATGGCGCAATGTGTTGAGCACACCCGAAAACTTGAGCGGTATATCGAATTGAACGAGGGCCATTTCGCTGCCTCCTATGTCCCTGTTCGCGCTGGCGGTTGGAGGTACGTGTCGTAAATTTCGTCACTATCTCCGAAGGCATCGATGGTGCCGTTTCGCATGATCGCAATTTTGTTGGTGACCGGAAGAACACCCAACCGGTGCGTGATAATGACGACCGTCATCCGCTTGGCTCGCATGCGTTGGATCGCATTGAACAGGACACGCTCGCCATCATAGTCCAGACTTGAGTTTGGATCGTCAAGCACAACGAGGGCTGGATTGCCGTAAGCCGCCCTTGCCAGTCCGAGCTGCTGTCGTTGTGCGCGTAGGAGCAAGCTGCCGCCCTCGCCGATGTCGGTCTCGTAGCCCTGCGGCAAGCGCATGATGGCTTCATGCAGGCCGACGAGCTTGGCCGCTTCGATTGCCTTGGCGGAATCCGCGCCATCGAGACGGCCGATTACTTCCTTGATCGCGCCGCCGAACAATTCGATGTCCTGCGGCAGGTATCCGATATGGCGTGTACCGCCGCAAAGACGCAGCGCTGATATATCCACGCCACCAAGCAGAGCGCTTCCGCTCGTTGGCTGCAGCACGCCGGCCATGATCCGCCCAAGCGTCGATTTGCCAGATCCCGATGAGCCGATGAGCGCCACGCAATCGCCGGGTGCGAGGCGCAATGAAACATCATTCAATATGTGCCGGTCGGCATAGGGCACGGCGAAGCTCACGTTCTGAAGCACGAGGCTGCTGGATTCGGGCACCGGCACCATGCGCGAGCCGGCATCCGATGCGACAGCAACCAACATCCTATTGAGACGGTTGAAAGCGTTGCGCGCATACGCAAAGGAACGCCAAGCGCCGATCGCACCTTCGATCGGTGTAAGCCCACGGCCCAGCAACAGGCTGGCAACGAAAATAATGCCAGGACTGCTGCTCTCCGCCAGCACCAGCCACGTGGCGGCACCCATCACCAGAATTTGCGTCAGCGTGCGGATGGATTTCGAGAAACCAAGAATGATCTCTGTCCGGTGCATTGCGTTGTCCTGCGCTATTCTCGCAAACTCCGCATCGCGGTAAACAACCTGCGCGGCGCCGTCCTGCATGCCCATTGCCCGGACCACCTGGATGTATTTTAGCGCCATTCCGAACCGGGAGTAGCTCCGCGCCAGCGCCGCACTTGCGTGGGTCAGCGGTTCATGTGTGGCAAGCTCGGTTAGAAGGGCCAGAAGCAGCAGCGCAAGTGCGCTCAAGAGGCCAATTGCTCCAAGCAGGGGGTGAACGAGAAAAAGCAGAAGCAGGAAGACGGGCGCCCAGGGGATGTCGAAAAGCAGCGCGCTCGCCGGGGAATCGAGAAATTGGCGCAGCGAAGCAAGATCCCGATAGCAATCGGCGGCAACATTCGTATTGACCCTGGCTGCATATTCGAATGCGGCGGTAAGGACAACTGGCCGCATTCGATGATCGAGCCAACTGCCGATACGGGTAAGCGCAGCACGGCGCACGATATCGAGCACCGATCCAACAACAACCGCGACAGCGATGACAAGGGTCAACATCAGCAGCGTGTCGGTGCTCCGGCTCGACAGGACGCGGTCATAAATCTGGAGGAGATAGATCGACGGTGCGAGTAGAAAGATATTGTAACCGCAACTGTAAATGAAAACCAAACCAAAGGCTCCTGCGCAAGCGCGAAGGGCCACTACCAGATGCGTCGGTTGGCGCTCGGATTGTATGATATTCGTTGTCATTATCAGATCTCGGTTTTCGCGGTACTGACAAGGCAAACACCTGGCCGTCGATGAGGATCGTCGGTTTGGACCCGACGATCCTCACGGGCCGGAAGCGTCAGATCAAATGGCTCAGATCGAGATCGACATGGCTATGGTCGAAATGATCGAGAGTATTTGATATGGACTGAGTCGTCGTTGTGGGATCGGTGTGAACCACTGCAGCCGAGATATCGCCACCGCGTGCAATATTGCCGTTACCGCCATTACCGCCGACGCCGGCGAGAATAGTGGCGTGCTGATCTGCGAAGAATTGGGTGTTCTGGGTAGCAGTTGTTGCTGCAGAAACTGCTGCTACATCACCACCACTGCCGTTCGTCTCACTCCCGTTGGAGGTGGAAGCGCCGCCAGCGCCGCCAGCACCATTGTTGGTGATGGAGGAAAGGGTTCCGTTCTCAGCCTCAGCTGAGCCACCGTGGCCACCAGGCCCCGCACCCCAATCTGCAGTTTGCCAAACATGATCGCCATTGTGCAAATCCGTATCTGCGCCATACACCGTCTGTGAATTGGCGACATACGCACTGGGATTGTAGTTGATATCTCCGTAGCTGTAGCCGTCGCCGCCGTTACCGGCATTTGCGTCGCCTGCGTTGGAATGATTGAGTTGGATCGTGTCAGATAATTGTGGAATAGGCATAACTTTACTCCCTTTACATGGTTTGTCAGTGTTTCTCCCACGCCCTGGTGCCCGGCGATGTCATCGCCAAGCAAGATAATCGCCCTAGAACAGTGCTCGCCATTTGCATTGCGGGCTAGCTAGATATTCGGAGACGTTCTTTTGGGGAGGGTGCGGCTGCATAAGGGGCCAATCGCCAAAACATCCAACTGGCTATAGCCGCGCGCTGGTGCGCGACCCCTCAAGGTAATGCCTGCACTTCAGGCATTTCATTGCATTTGAGAGGGAAATGGGTGGAGGTTAGCGTGCGGGGCTGGAGATCCGCAGCCATATCCGGCGGATCATGTGCTTACACATGAATGAACGAAAGAATGTCGTCTACCAGCGCTGAATGGGCATTCGAGATATCGCCGCCATGCCCGCCGATGCCTGCCATTTGCAACGCATGCTGATCGTAAAGGACGTGATCAAGTTGTTGCGCATCGGCCGTGCCGCCCGCAGGTACCGCGATGTTGATCGGATGGAAATATCCTATGTTCACATCCACCATACTGCCGTTCGAAAAGCCCGACCCGCCACTTCCCGATGAATGGTTGCCGGTGAAAATCGTATCGGAACTCAGATTGAAACCGCCGCCATTGCCTCCTATGCCCGCGATCTGAATGGCGCCCTGATCGAAGATTGCGTTGTTGGTCTGATGGGCCTCAGCCGAGCCGCCTGCAGCACCGACCGCAATATTGATCGGCGAGAAAATGGCTACGTTCAGGTCGACCATGCTACCGATGAAATAGCCGTTGCCGCCATGACCCGCATACAGATCGCCGCTATAGGTGAGCGCAGATCCGGACCCACTCGGGGAATCATGGATCGTTGTATTGTGATCACCGCCCGAGCCGCCGATCCCGCCAATCTGGGTGGTACCCTGCAGCATGGCCGAATTATTCGATTGATCGGCAATCGCGTGTGAACCCGGCCCTCCGGCTACGGCAACGTTGACCGGCACGAAACTCCCGACATCCGAGCTTACCATTCCGCCGTAGAAAATCCCGTTGCCGCCGCTGCCGGCATGATGGAGAGTGTCCCCACCGCCGCCACTGAGCACACCGTTGCCACTGCCCCCGTTCCCGCCCATGCCAGCCATTTCGGTGGAGTGCTGATTCATCAAGGAATTGTTGCCCTGCTGTGCCTCAACCACAGTGTGAGGACCAGCAATAGCGGCATTTGAAGGCGCGAAGATTGCCATGGGAGTGCTGCTTATGACGCCAATCGCGATGCCATCGCCGCCGCTTCCGGCTGAACTGCTCGGCACAACCTCCAGGGGAAGCCACGTTGGGACGAGCGCCAAATGCCCCGAAGCGGAACCCGGAATCGCATTCTGGCTGGTGCTCGTGTTGAGCACCCCTTCCGCTATGGGACGATTATCCGCCATCATCGTTACTCCACCCCAGTTGCAACCACCCGCCTCGCGAAGCTCTGCGGAACGCATGGTTCGACCAACCTCTATTGTGCAGTCAGATGAACAAAAAGAAGAGCCTGCAATTCATCTACAGCCATCTGGGCGTAGGGATAGCTATTTGGCCGTAGTCTTTTTCGGGCAAATTCACGTTGCATCTGCCTGTGAGAATTGTCCCGACAATCAGGATTTCGGCGGTTCTTGACGCAAGGGGACAGCCAAGTTGGCGAGTTTCACTGCACGGCGCTTCGCCAAGCGCATTACTACGATGGGCTTGTAAGCTCCGGTCGCGCGCGCCTCATTGAGCCATCTACCTTCAAACGCAAAAGCTCGATATAGGCTGCTGCCGTCCAGGAGAAACCCAATCCGCCACAACCTTCACCGGTCAAAGGGTCGAAATACTCGGCAAAGCCATTTGCTTCGATGGCTCTTACCGTGGAAAGGCGCAATTTCTCGGCCATTGTATCTTTGCCGTTGCGTTGCAGACCATCAATCAGCAGCCAGTTGATGACCGCCCAGACCGGACCGCGCCAATAGCGCTTTGCCTCGAAACCGGAGTAAGATGGTTGTGTCGATGGGAACAGTACTTTCAGCCCATCAGACCAAGCGTTCATTTCAGCGATTACTTCTTCCAGCGCGGTCTGTTCCAGATCAAGCGCCAGGAGCGGACAGAAACAGGCCTGCGTCGGCGCTTCAATATCAGTGTCTGAAATCAGGTCACGCGAAACGAAGCGCCGCAGTTCGGGCCGCCATTGCGCCAGCAGCGCCTTGCGGGATCGAGCATTGACTGTCTCGAGCTCCTCCGCGTCGGCCTCCTGGCCAAATTCGCGGGCGAGTTCGAGCAGCGCTTCGCCGGATGCCAAAAGAATGGCCGTCGTCTGGATTTCTGCGACTTTGAAGGGAGCGGCTGCCCATTGCTCCGCGGGATTCCACCCGCACGCGGCGTAGGTATCGACCAGATGAATAAAGCGGCGATAATCCTCGTCATGCGGCCGCATGGCAGCGTCCACATGGCCGGTATCCTTGCGAATGACTTCGGTTTTCGTCGTTGTGGGAACGCGGGCCAGCGCAATATCCCAGGCTGGTGAATTGTCGCTGCCACTTTCCCATGGATGCAGCAGCGCGACCAGTCCCGTGCTCTCCGGATCGCGGGCTTCATACCACCAGCGGTGCCAGCGCAACGCCGCATCATAGAGGAACCGGCTGCGTTCCCCAGTGCCCGTTCGTCCCTGACGTTTTGCAGCATCATGGACTTTTTTCAGCGCCATTCCGAAGACAGGAGGTTGGGTAATACCTGAAGTGGCAGTGGTGTGGTGTGTGCGCCAGACATTCGGACCCGGAAAATATGTGTCACTTGGCGCGTGGAAAACTATATGCGGGATCATTCCATCGGCCCATTGGCCCTCGATCAACCGCTCAAGTTCACGATAGGCGCGCGGAACATCATAGGTCGCAAAACCCATTGCGACGAATGCGGAATCCCAGTTCCACTGGAATGGATAGAGCCGATCGGTCGGCACTGTGTAACCGCCACGATCATTGGCGGCCAGAATTTGGCGCGCGTCTTCAAGATAGTCAGTCATGGCTTCCCGTTCGAAGGTAGAGTTATGCAATGGGGTGATTGAGGGAAAGACCAGTTTCAGGCGAAAGCCATGTCAAACGGTCTGCATCGAGCTTGAGGCCAATCGCGTCACCGGCCCTGACCGTTTCGCTCGGCGGCAGGATCACGCGCACGGGCTGTTCCGCGACGGTACCCGTCAAGAGCAGATGCGAGCCCATTGGTTCAGCCACGCGCACGTCGAGGCGCAAACCTTCAGCAAGCGGAGTGATCGAAACATTTTCTCCGCGAAGACCAAGCACAATGTCGCTGCCCGAATGAGCAGGCACAGCATGGCTGGTATTGCCGAGCTTTACAGTGCCATTCGTGACTGGCAGCCGGATAAAATTCATCGGCGGACTGCCCATGAAACCACCAACGAAGCGGCTCGCCGGGTGGCTGTAAATATCGACAGGCGCGCCGACCTGCTCGATGCGGCCATTGTACATGACGGCGATACGATCGGAGAGGCCCATGGCCTCGGTCTGGTCGTGGGTCACATAGATGGTCGTCGTTCCCGACGCCTGCAGAACGGCTTTCAATTCCGTGCGCATTTCAAGGCGAAGCAGAGCATCGAGGTTTGAAAGCGGCTCGTCCATCAGCAGCACTTTCGGCTCGACTGCCAGCGCGCGGGCAACAGCTACGCGCTGGCGCTGGCCGCCGGAGAGCTTGTTCGGATAGCGATCAAGGTAGGGTTCGATATGCAGGAGCGCTGCAGCCTTGCCGACCTGTCTTTTCACTCGCTGCTCATCGGCCCTTTGCATACGCAGACCGAAGGCTACATTCTCGAACACTGTCATGTGGGGGAAGACCGCATAGTTCTGGAAAACCATGGCCAGGCCACGATCCTTCGGTGCCAGCCCGTTGATGGGAGTGCCGCCAATCAAAAGCTTGCCTGACGTTTCGGTTTCGAGCCCGGCAATGATCCTCAGCAATGTGGTTTTGCCGCAACCCGACGGTCCCAACAGAGAAACAAACTCGCCGTCGCGTATTTCGAGCGATATTTCCTTCAATGCCTCAAATGTACCAAAGGTCTTTTTAATGCGATCGATGACGATATTGGCCACGATGGTCGCTCCCTTATTTGCTGGAAATACCCCATATTGCGAACAGGTAGCGCCGGACCGCGAATATGAAGATGACGGAGGGAAGGATAAGCAACAGGCCACCGGCAAAGCGGTAGTGCAGCGGGCTTTCAGCGAGAACAGTCAGAAGATAAGCCGTCAGTGTACGGTGCCGGACTGTCAAAACGGAGGCGGCAAAGACCTCGTTCCAGGAAATGACAAAGGCAAAGACCGCCGTTGCGGCAAGTCCCGGCAGTGCCAGCGGTGCAACAATACGGAAAAAGGCCTGGGGACGCGAACAACCGAACACCCATGCAGCCTCTTCGAGTTCTCGTGGTACACCCATGAAAATGCCCTGCGTGACGAGAGCGGCAAAGGGCAGGGCCAAAACCGTGTGCACCAGCCCGACACCGATGATGGTGTCGTAAAGGCCGATCCGAATGAAGGACACGGTCAACGGCAGGGCTAGGATGGCGAGTGGAAAAGCCCGGGTCAGAAGCACAAGCAGACGAAAGCTGTCCTTGCCCTTGAAATTGTAGCGGGCGAGCGCATAACCGGCAGGCGCTCCGATCAGAACGGACAGGACAACGGTGACCGCCGCTGCGCCAAGCGAGTTCATGAAAGCGCCGGCCACGCCTTCGGTTTTCAAAAAGAGCAGAAACGGCTCGAAAGAAACACCGGCCGGGAAAGCGGTTTTCGGCCATTGATAGACCCCGCCTCGCCCGCCAAACGCGCCGAGTGCTACCAGGTAGATCGGGACGAGAACCCAGGCACAAAGCACTGCGATGCCGCTCCAAAGAAGAACAGACCGGGCCGAACCAAAGCTTGACGGTTGGGAGCTGGTGTTCATGGCAGGCGCTCCGGATCAACCTTGACGGCTTTGAGATATACAAACGTGGCCGCCAGCGAGATGATCATGATCAGCACCGCATAGGCTGCGGCTACGCCATAATTCTGGTTCTGGTTTTGCCAGGTGTAGGCTTCGCCAACAAGCACAGGCATGTTGCTTCCACCCAATGCATAGACCACGGCGAAAACCTCGAAGGCGAGAACTGTCCTGAGGATCAATGCGGATTGAAGAGCAGGTTTGATCAAGGGCAGTGTGATGCGGAAAAACCGCGTCCAGCGGCCCGCGCCGAAGACTTCCGCCGCTTCGCCAAATTCCTTTGGCACCTGATTGAGACCTGCCACAATGATGACCATGACAATGGCGGTGCCACGCCAGATTTCGGCGACAGCAATAGCAAAAAACGAGGCTATCGGCGTCTGATAGGACAGCCAGTTGGCCGGCCTCTCCATGAGACCAAGAGTGAACAGCATGCTGTTCAGGTAGCCACTGTTCTGCAGGATCGACAACCAGACGAGGCCCGCCGCCAGATCGGAAATGCCAAGTGGAATTGTCCATATCCAGAGAATGGTTTCGCGGCCGGCACCAACTTTGGCGACCATGGAACCCATTGCCAGGGCAATCATGATCTGGATCGGTACAACCGCAAGTGTCAGCAGGAACGTGTTGCGGATGGCCGAGCGAAAGTTCAAATCCCCCGCCATGGTTTGCAGATTGGCAAGAGAGGGCATGCCGCCTTCGGAAATCGCGAGCCAGATTGTCTGGACCAGCGGCAAAAGAAAGAGCAACGCGAGAAAGATCACGCAGGGCGCGATCAGTACATAGGGAATCCAGGACTTGTCGTTCTGCATGATCAACTTCTCGGGGAGTGTGCACGTCCAATGATATTATTCGACAGGACAGGAACCTTGGCTTGGTGCATCCGGTGCCCAGCAAGGGGCGCCCGTATCACCGATCAGTTTGCTCAGGCTCGCGGCTTGCTGGCTCAAGACATCGGTTACCGGTTCCCCGCGAATGACGATCCGCTGGAATGCATCCATATAGACTTTGTTGAACTCGCCGCCGCGATCCCCAAGACCCACCGGCAACAGTGAAATGATAGCATCGGGTGCCTGCTGCGTTGCCTGCACGCCGGCGGCCAGCATGGCAATGCCCGGTTCAATATCCGCCGGAAGTTTTGCGTCGACCGTTGGAAAGAAGCCAACATTCCTTGCCGTAAGAATTTGTGTTTCCGGTTTGACCAAATGTTCGATGACGCCTTTGGCTCCCGTTTCATCAGGTGCCCCTTGCGGGATTGCCAAGCCAGCCACGACAGGCATGTAGCCGCGCCCCTTCGGGCCAGCCGGAGCAGGGAAGATCACGTACTGGTCCGGCTGTGACGCGACGGCTTCTTTCAGCCGGGCGATATGATCCCAGGCAACCCATACCTCATCGGCAAGCAAGGGCTCCTGCATAAAATTGTAGTTGGTGGAATTGGGATTGACGACAGCCCAGAGCTTTTTGAAGCTTTCCCATCCCTTGGCCGCATCCGCGGATTTGAATGGGCGAACGACACCGCCCGTAAAGGACGGATAGAAATATCCTTGGAAATAGCGCGCCATCAGACCTTTGGGTCCAGCGGGAAAGCCGATACGCGGTTGTCCGGTCTCGGTTTGCATCTTCTGACCCCATTCAATGAGCTGATCATAGGTCAGTTTGTTGATGTCAGCCCCCGCAGGTAAATACTGGAGTGCCTGTTTGTTGGCCGCCATCACATAGGTGGCCTGCATCCACGGGATATATTGCTGTTTGTCCTTACCGAGTTTTCCAAGATCAAGAAGTGCCTTTGGCATGCCATTGTCGGCAAGTTGCTTAGCCACGTCGTCAAGCGGCACAAAGCCGTCCTTCGATGCAATGGGGGACAACTCGCCATGAAGTGCGCCGACAAGACTGATTGTATGTTTTCCCGCCTGGCGCTCGGCTTCCATGCGTACGGCAAATTGTGGCGGTTCTTCAACGACATACTCCACGGGGGCGGCCAGACCCTTCAGGATCACATTGCGCACGGCCGTTGCCTCTTCAATGGGACGCAGCTGGGTTGATAGAAAAACTGTTTCGGCCTTGGCGACGGTAGCAGTCAAAAAGCCAGAGGCCGCGAGCAGCCCGATAAGCAGGGATCGTTTCATTGCTTCTCCTCCATTATTATTCGTGAATGCCTGCGTCATTATCGGCCAGCCGTTGCGACCGGCAATGACTGGCGCGCGGTATGAATTCGACGGGGTGTATTTCCTGGAGGGATTCCGGCGCCTCGCCATCGATGGCACGCAACAGCAGAGAAGCGATGCGAACGCCAATGTCTTCGCCAGTCACGCGCATGGTCGAAAGTGGCGGATCCGTAAAAGCACTCATAGGCAAGTCGTCATGTCCGGTAATACAAACGGTGTTGCCGCCAGCAACTTCACGCAATGCCCGCAATGCGCCGACCGCCATTTCATCGGTTGCGCAAAGAATGGCTGTGGGTTTGACTGGACCGCTCATCAGCGCCTTTGCAGCGGCATATCCGCCATGCTCAGTGGGTTCGCCTTCAGCCATGAGTTCCGATGCAAGCCCGGCCCGGCGAAGGGCATCCTCCCACCCCAAGCGCCGGTGATGGGCAAAGGAAAATTCCTGTGGCCCCGCCACATGCCCGATATGTGTATGGCCATCGGCAATGAAACGCAGTGTGGCATCCCGAAAGCCGGAGAAGCCGTCACCGTCAAGAAATGCATGCGGTTTCGCCGATTCCGTCCGGCCATGTGTAACAAACGGGACGCCCCGTGACTGAAGCAATTCCACGCGCTCATCATGACGCCTGGTACGTACAAGCAGCATGGCATCGACCCGCTGTCCGTCGACGAAGCGCCGACACATTTCGAGTTCACTCTGCCCGCGCGGGACAGGTGCAATGACAAGGTTGAGGCCTGAAATGGCCAGATGCTCCGCGCATGCGGAGAGGATATCGAGAAAATGTGGTGGTCCGATATGACCTGGGGCAGTTGGAAGCGTCACTGCGACAAGTTCAGCGCGTTGCCGCCGCAGACGCCGCGCTGAAGCATTCGGCTGATATCCCGTCTTGGCTACAGCTTCGAGCACGCGCGCCTTTGTCTTGGCCGAGACGTCAGAATAACCGTCAAGCGCCCGCGATACCGTGGTGATGGATAGGCCGAGCGATTGCGCAAGTTGTTTCAGATTGGACATGCCCCCTCCCAGAAGTGTGCGGTATAATTTTCCAAAACGTTTTGGATGTCAATTATCAATACAAAAATTGAAGAATGGGCCTGATTTTGGGTCGTAAGGCTGAGAGGAACAATGTGCTGAAACCCTCACCAGCAGCTTCGATGTGCCAAAAAGGAAGTCGGTAACATCATCGCGACAGAAAAGGCGCCCGCTCTCGGAGTTAAATCAGCGGCTTTTATGATAGACTCGGAAGTGATTTCATTTCCGAAACAAATATCTCATGCAGGAAAACCAGTCCGAAGTGGATTTTCTGTTACAAGCAGTCGAGTGGTGAAATTAAGCACAACCATGGGGGGATTTCATGCCGACGCTTTATTCCATCAAACCAGCTTTTCAGAACCTGCTCCGTCCCCTGGCTGCTGGACTTGTTTCCGCTGGCGCCACAGCAAATCAGGTGACCATCGCCGCAACAATCATCTCGGTTGTAGCGGGTGCGTTGATTGCGTTTTTCCCGCAGAATACGTTGCTTTTCTGGCTATTGCCGTTGGTGCTTTTTGTCCGCATGGCACTCAATGCCATTGATGGAATGATGGCTCGTGAATTCGGACAGGCATCCAAACTCGGCGCGTATCTGAATGAGCTTGGCGATATCGTTTCGGATGTGGCCTTGATCCTTCCATTCGCACTTGTTGCACCGTTTGCCACTGCAGGGGTGGTTGCCTTTGCCGTCACAGCGATGATTGCCGAATATGCCGGCGTGCTCGGGGTCATGACCGGCGGCGGGCGTGGTTATGCCGGACCATTCGGAAAAAGCGACCGCGCATTGGCTCTCGGCATCATAGCCGCGCTTATCGGTAGTGGTGTCATCCTGCCCTCATGGTTCGGCTGGGTTTTTCCCCTTATGGCCGTGCTATCCGTTGTCACCGCCGTGAATCGTGTTCGTGCGGGCCTACGCCGCGCCAATTCCTGAAAATCAATTCTGCTTCCGGAGCAAGCCTATGTCGACAGATCCATCCTCCAATCCTGCGGCATCAGATGCAGTAGAGGAAAGTACCTTTCCCACCGACGACGGGACCGAACTTTTCTATCGGAAATGGCCGGCCAGATCGGGAAAGCCGAGGGGTGCAATTATTCTTCTGCATCGTGGCCACGAACATGGTGGACGCGTTGCACATCTGGTTGAGGAACTTGGCCTTGGCGATTTCACTTTCTATGCCTGGGATGCCCGCGGCCATGGCCGTTCACCGGGCGAACGCGGCTACTCCCCATCGTTTGCAGCATCGGTGCGCGATCTCGACAGTTTCGTAAAGCACATATGCAGAACCGGCGGTTTTGCCATTGAGGACATTGCTGTTATCGCCCAGTCGGTAGGTGCCGTGCTCGCTGCAACGTGGGTCCATGACTATGCGCCGCGTATCCGGGCGCTTGTGCTGGCTTCTCCGGCTTTCAGTGTGAAACTCTATGTTCCATTCGCTCGTGAAGGCATCTGGCTCTGGCAGAAATTGAAAGGACAATTCTTCGTCAATTCCTACGTCAAAGCCAAGTTTCTTACCCATGATCCCGCGCGCATCGCGTCGTTCGACAATGACCCGTTGGTCACGCGGGCCATCGCCTCGAATATACTGCTCGATCTTTATACAAACGCTGAACGAGTGGTCGCGGATGCCCGCGCGATCACCGTACCGACGCAGTTACTTATCTCCGGCAGTGACTGGGTCGTCCGGCACGGGCCCCAGCATCGCTTCTATGAAAATCTGGCCCACCCCCTCAAAGAGCGCCACGTGCTCAGGGGATTTTACCACGACACTCTTGGCGAGAAGGAGCGCGCAATTGCCGTGACACATGCGCGCCGGTTCATTCTTGCATGCTTCGACACAGAACCGGAGCCGCTGGATGTAACGAACGCCCATCAAACGGGCTTTACCCGCGATGAACAGGACAGGCTGTCATCCCCGCACGACCTGCTTTCCTTGAAAGGTCTCTATTGGGCGATATACCGCTCGTCCATCCGCTTCAGTGCATTGTTCTCGAAGGGACTGAAAACAGGCGTAGAGACCGGTTTCGACTCCGGCTCAACCCTCGACTATGTCTATGAGAACGAACCGAGGGGAATGGGACCGGGCGGCAGGCTCATCGACAAGCAATTCCTGAATGCGATCGGCTGGCGGGGCATTCGTCAGCGCAAGCTGCATCTGCAAGAGCTTATCGGCTTCGCCCTGACAAGACTGCAGGATGCCGGCCGCACGACACATATTCTCGATATCGCAGCCGGTCATGGCCGTTATGTCCTCGATGCGATTGCCAAATCCGCAGTCAAGCCGACAAGCGTCCGGCTGCAGGACTATGCGCCGATCAATGTCGATGCCGGGCGCAAATCCATCGCCGAGAGAGGCATCCAGGATATAGCGAGCTTTCATCAGGCGGATGCTTTCGATGCCGAACAACTGGCTGCAATCCAACCCGCGCCCGATCTTGCGATTGTATCCGGCCTTTACGAACTCTTTCCCGACAACGCGCTTATAAAGCGCTCGCTTGGCGGTCTTGCAACGTCGATGCAATCCGGCAGCTTGCTGATCTACACCAACCAGCCGTGGCATCCGCAACTGGAAATGATTGCACGTGCGCTCACCTCGCACCGTGGCGGCGAAGCATGGGTCATGCGCCGCCGGACGCAGGCTGAAATGGATCAGCTGGTTGCGGCAGCGGGTTTCAGGAAGATCGACCAGCTTGTCGATGAATGGGGCATATTCACTGTTTCCATCGCTGAGCGCACATGACCGAAAACACCGTCGCACCGATTGAACAATGGCGCTTGAACCGGGCCGTCGCAAAACGTGCACTGATCTGGCTCATCTGCCTCGCACCATTGTTCTACGCGACCTATGGGACAGCCAATTGGCTTGCCTCGCAGCGGGAGAACGTTCCAAATATTACCTTTACCTGGGAACAAGCCATTCCCTTCATTGCCTGGACCATTTTCCCCTATTGGTCGATCAACCTGTTCTACGGACTTTCCTTGTTCTTTAACGATACGACTGCTGAGGTCGATCGCCTGGCGAAGCGTTACCTGACAGCACAGACCATCGCTGTTACCTGCTTCATCGCGTTTCCCCTGACCGTCATCTTCCACAAGCCGCCGACCAGCGGCGCATCAGGCTTCCTGTTCGATATGCTGGGTGGCTTCGACAAGCCCTTCAACCAGGCGCCCTCCCTACATATCGCTCTCCTGGCGATTATCTGGACGCATTGGCGCGTTCGTCTGTCAGGCATTGTTCTTTGGATCTGGCATCTCTGGTGTGCATTAATCGGCATTTCCGTTCTCACGACCTATCAGCATCATTTTATCGACATCCCCACCGGTCTGCTTTTGGGTCTTTTTGCTCTCTGGCTCTTCCCGGCACACATGCCCTCACCCGTGGCCGCATTCCGCTTGACCGATGATCCCAAGGCACGGCGCATTGGCGCCTATTATGCAATGGCCAGTCTGATCTTCTTGCTTGCGACAATTATCGGAACGCCGACATCGGCGGCATTCCTGTTTTTCCTGTGGCCGGCGCTGGCCCTCCTGCTTGTATCAATCGGCTATTTCGGTGCGGGCCCCGCCGTCTTTCAGAAGTGCACTGACGGCACGCTTTCCCTCGCCAGCACATGGCTGTTGGCCCCTTGCCGCCTTGGTGCCATTGTCAACAGCCGAATCTGGACACGCCAGCTCCCGCCCTCTGTTGCCATTGGCAAGAACGTGCATTTGGGGCGGCTGCCGCGGGTATCTGAACTATCGAAATTCATGACCGTCATTGACCTGACCGCCGAACTGGCAAAGCCTTCCGGCGTGGAGATTGCATGGCTGTCGTTCCCGGCGCTTGATCTCGTTTCGCCTCAACACGATGAATTGCGCAACGCGGCCGACGCCATCGAACTTGCCCGGCGCAAGGGGCCCGTTCTCGTTTGCTGTGCACTGGGATTCCAGCGCAGTGCGGCAGCAATCGCCGTTTGGCTTTTGCAGTATGGCGATGTCAAAACCGCAGCCGAAGCAATCGAAAAAATCGAAGCCGGGGGCAGGCGTATTCATCTGACGGAAGGCATGCTGCTTTTTGCTCAAGAGACGAAACAAAGATGAATGGACAGGCCTCTGCACTCGCCGACCGATTGCACGCCAAGGTAGCAGCGATCACGTCATGGCTGCAACAAACCGCCTCTTGTTGAAACTGCATCTTGCTTTTACATTTTTTCTTGTTCTATTCGCTGTAATTACAACCTATGGGTTGTGGGGGCGCATATGAATGCAAGAGAAACGTTAAGGCGAATTTCCGCCATGGTGCTGGCCGGATTGGCTCGCGGCATTACGGGCGTGCGCCCGATCTGGCAGGGATGCGCGCCTTCGGACCGGCAGCGCATTTTTTTTGCGAACCATTGCAGTCATGGCGATTTTATTCTGCTTTCCTCCAGCCTGCCGCCACGCGAGCGGCAGCGCACACGTGCCGTTGCAGGTGCCGATTATTGGAAGCGCAATAAATTGCGGAACATTCTCGCCAAGGACTTGCTGAACACCGTGCTGGTTGACCGCAATTGGGTCGAGCGTTCGGAGGATCCGATGGTCGTCATGCTCGATGCATTGCAGGAAGGAAGCTCACTCATTGTCTTTCCCGAAGGCACGCGCAACATGACCGAGGAACCGTTGCTGCGCTTCCGCTCCGGTCTCTACAATCTCGCCCTGGCCCGGCCGGACGTGGAGCTTATTCCCTGCTGGATCGAGAATATGTCACGCGTCTTGCCGAAAGGCACCTTCCTGCCAGTCCCACTCCTGTGCCGCGTTGTCTTTGGCTCGCCAATCGCACTTGAACCAAATGAAGACCGGAAAGAGTTTCTTCAAAGGGCGCGCCAATCTCTGCTCGATCTTTCGCCGGAACATCAGAAAGCACTCAATCATGGCTGAAACGGTCTGGCTCTTTCTCGGCCTGCTCGGCGTGCTCACGTTCGCCAGTGCCATTGCAACAATGCTTACGTGGAAAAGCCGGCGCACGGCGGAGGTCTTGCCATCAACGCTCGTGAACCTCAATTCACGCATAAAGGCGTGGTGGATCATGATCGGCGGCATTTCCGTCGCTTTTCTTTTCGGTAAAAATGGCGTCATTTTCCTGTTCGCTTTTGTCTCCTTTGCTTCGCTGCGCGAATATGTGACCCTTACCCATACGCGGCGCGGCGATCATCGTATTCTCATCGGCATGTTCCTCGTCGTCATTCCTATCCAATATTACCTTCTCTGGATTGAATGGTATGGGCTCTATTCCATCTTTGTCCCGGTCTACTGCTTCCTTGCCATGCCCGCCTTGACGGCAATTTCTGGCGATACGGAGCGCTTTCTCGAGCGCGTCAGCGAACAGCAATGGGGCATCATGCTGTCGGTCTATTGCATCAGCCATGTCCCTGCCCTGCTCACACTTTCCATCCCCGGTTTTCAGGGCAAGGGATTGCTTTTGATCGCATTCCTGATCGCGACTGTTCAGGGGAGTGATGTGCTGCAATATGTGTTCGGCAAGCTTTTCGGCAAACACAAGGTTGCACCGAAAATCTCCCCCTCCAAAACCTGGGAGGGTCTGATCGGCGGCATTGTCAGCGCATCATTGCTCGGCGCAGCGCTGACGTGGTTGACACCATTCAGCGTCCTGCAAGCCGGGCTCATGGCGGGACTTGCCTGCATTATGGGATTTTTCGGCGGGCTGGTTGCTTCGGCGATCAAGCGCGACCGCGGCGTCAAGGATTGGGGCCACATGATCGAGGGGCACGGCGGCATGCTCGACCGGGCGGACAGCTTGATTTTCGCCGCACCGGTCTTCTTTCACATCGTTCGCTATTTCTGGGCAGCCTGAAGTAAACCCGCCGGCACGAGATCGTGCAGCAAATGGCCGGATCGCTGATAGCCTCGCCGGTTGGGGTTGGAACTCGACCATAACCGTTTAGCCCAACTGCACCCAATTTATGCCTTCGAGTACATAGGGCGCGAACAGGAAGTCGCGGATCTCGATAATCCGGTTATCCGACCAGCCGATCAGGACAAAATGCGCAGGTCTGTCCATCGGGCCGGTGCTGTCGAAGACGAGCATGGCTGGCTGCCCTTCAACCGCACCGAAGGCGAACCGCCATTTCGTCTCTTCCGCATAGCGTGTGAAATAAAGGCCAATCTTGTCACGCCCTTTCCATTCGAGCCGGTTCACGAGATCGAGCTTGACGTCATCGGCGAGCATGGCGCGGATTGCATCAAAATTACCGCTTCGAAACAGATGGACATACGCTGTGATCTTCCGCCGGTCCGGATCGGACATCAGCGGTAACCGGGTATCTTCAGGCGCCTGCGCGAGTTGCCGCAGCGCTACACGCCCGCGCTGAAGCGCCGATTTGGCCGCGGCCGGCGTGCTGCCGGCGATCGCCGCGATCTCTTCGACCGAATGGCCAAGGACGTCCTTGAGAATCACGGCGCAGCGCTGAAGTTCGGGCAGTCGCAGAAACGTTTGAAAGCCGACCGCGACGATATCCGCCTCGGGCATCGTCGCATCTTCCAGATCTTCGGTGAGCGAGACAACGTTGCTGCGGGAGCGTTGGCGCAGGAAATCCAAACTCGTATTGTGGGCGATACGGAACAGCCAGGCTTCGAGATTTTCAACAATCGTGCCTTCCGCGCGCGCCCGCAGGGCCTTGATCAGTGTATCTTGCAGCACATCCTCACCGTCCACACTCGAACCGGTCATACGCGCGCAGTAGCGGTGAAGCCGCGGCCGCAGCGCTTTCAGTCGATCCTCGAATTCGTCCGTATTCATGTGTCGAGACCTATAGTGCTTCCACTCTGTTCCGCCAGGGATTGGATACCAATATCACGGCTGGGTTCAAACCTCTCTGTTGTCAAAGAGGAACATTTGAACGCCCGAGTCATCCGGCGCAAAAATCCGGCGATCCTCCCCGGCTGCCCGTCCCTCCGCGCTTGCAAACGCCCTTTCGATCGCCGCAAGGTCGTCGAAATACAAGGTTCCAATCCGATGGATATCAGGGGTTCCCAGCGGTGTCGCGATGGGACCGTCGCTGACCTCGTATTTCCGGAGACCCGGAATCTTCTTGGCGAGAGGCACGTGGATATCGAAGTAATGTCGATCAAATGCCTCTACGTCCTTCGGTGTCCGGTAAATCACGACCATCCGGGCCATTGCGGTTCTCCTTTGTAAATTGTGTGGCACAAACTGACCTGTGTGTTCACCCTCACCGGACTTCGCTCAACACCGCCGAGCCCATGATCGAGTCCAAGCTCGCCAACTCGATGATCTTCGGAAAATAGGCTTGCATGTGCGGATCGCTGCGCATTGCCTCGACGGCTGCCGGGTTCTCCCACTCGGAGTAAATGACGACGCCGGCGCCGTCCTTTGCCGCGATCAGCCGGGTTGTCTTCCATCCGGGGAGCATGCGGACCACCGTATCGATGTTCTGCTTCAAGAGCGCTATCAGCGCCTCCTGCTTCCCGGGTTTGACCTTCAGCAGATTGATCAAAATGACGGATTCGTCGGACATGGCATATCTCCTTCTGTTTCGGATACACCAAGGACGACCCGAAGGATTAAAACGGATCGCGGCGCAGAAGATTTTTCGAAAATCATGTCGAAGGAGCGTGCCTTGCCGAGTTTTGCAACGCCAGTTGCAATGACCCGACACAGCCAGGCATCGTTGACACAGGGCATCCAGATACCACGCGCAACCATCATTTCTTTCAGGTCACGCAAACTCAGAGAACGCTTCACTCACTATCCGCGATGTGACCGCCTCGGTACCCACGATCATGAGCAGCGGATCGCCGTTACGCGCGCCCGGCCCGTCGGCAGTTCCACGGCGCGGTTGACGCCGACAGGCGCCAATCAATTGCTGCGAACCCAACCGTTCAAGGCCAATATGCTTATCGCAAATTTCTGCCTACCGATTTTTGGCGTCCGGAATCTGCTTGAGATACTGGTGAATGGCTTGCACCACGACTGATCCTTCCCCTACCCCTGACGCCACCCGTTTTACCGATCCCGCCCGAACATCGCCAACGGCGAATACGCCAGGCGCCGAGGTTTCAAAGGGAGAGCCGCTGGTCAAAACCCCGGCCATGAGTCCAGTCTCAATAAACCCGGACTTGTCCAGCTTAACACAGCCATTGAGCCATTCCGTGTTTGGTGCAGCTCCAATCATCATAAAGATATTCGAGATATTTTTGGTTTCGCTCTGTCCAGTCATACGATTGGTCCAGGTCACCGTGTTCAGGTATCTGTCACCGTCGATAGCGGTGATTTCAGTGTGCGCGTGCAGTGAGATGCGCTGTGATTTTTCGATGCGTTGAATCAGATAGTCCGACATTGTCTCCTTCAAACCCTGCCCCCGGACCAGAATGTGCAGATGTTTGACCCATTGCGACAGGAACATCGCCGCTTGACCGGCCGAATTGCCGCCGCCGACAACAATGACCTCCTGTTCCCGGCACAACTGCGCTTCCATTGCCGTGGCCGCGTAGTGAATGCCCTGCCCTTCAAACCGCTCGTGGTTCAACAGGTCCGGCTTGCGGTAACGGGCTCCGGTGGCAACGACCATTGCCCGCGCGGAGACGGTTTGTCCGTCATCGAGCAGGACGCGGTAAGGCGACCTGTCGCAATCGACGGAGACAGCCATGCGGGAAATGGCCAGGCGCGCCCCGAACTTCTGGGCCTGAACCTGTGCACGGCCTGCCAGAGCCTGCCCGGATATACCAGTCGGGAATCCGAGATAATTCTCGATCTTCGAGCTTGTTCCTGCTTGCCCGCCTGGGGCTACCCCTTCGATCACGATCGTTTTCAATCCTTCCGATGCGGCGTAGACTGCCGAGGCGAGGCCGGCCGGTCCGGCACCGACAACCATGACGTCGTAGACTTCGGCCGGATCAATGATTTCTGTCAGCCCCAGCACATCCGCCAGTTGGCCCGTTGTCGGATTCTGCAGGACCGCTTTCCCTGGCGGAACGATAACAGGCAGCGACAACGCACAGATTTTCAACGCAGTGACCATTTCCTTCGCCTCGGGATCGACGTCGGAATCGACCAACCGGTGGGGATAACCGTTGCGCGTCAGAAAGCGCTGCAATCTCAGCGTGTCAGCAGCGTGGCTCGGCCCTATCAACACAACACCTGCCTGACCGTGCTTGATAAAGCCGACGCGGCGCAAAATAAGTGCGCGGGTAATGATTTCACCGATATCCGGCTCCGCCGACATCATCCGCAGGAACGAATCCCGCTCAACGCGGATAAGATGTGAATCCTCAGCCGCCCTCGCCGTCACCAAATTCTCCCGACTATTGAACAGGTCGAGTTCTCCGGTGAATTCCCGCTCTCCCTGCAGCGCCAGGACCCGGCTTGAGCCATCGCCGCCGAGATCAAGTATCTCAATGGAGCCAGACTTTATCAGAAAGAAATCCGTCTGGCGTTCGCCGCGACTGAACAGAACCGTGCCCTTGGTGACTGAGGTCTCGGATCCGAACGCGGAAACGCGCTCCATCATGCCCTTGTCGAGCTGCGGAAAAGTTTGTGTCCTGCGGGCGTAGGGGTCACTCGCATCGGCCGAGACGTTATCGCTCAATTCCACCTGGTTCATTCCGGCGCACTCTCACTCGTGGTCCGATTTTGACATTTGCACCCCCTTGATACAAGCCACACAGGCAAATGTCAGATCAGGTGAACCTCGACGCCGCATATATGTGACGAGATCTGCTGAGACGCGATTTGCTATTTGCCGGGAACGCGCTGCCAACATGCGGAACCGACGCGTTCGCTTTTCTTCGTGGCGGAACTTTGCAACGGTTCTTCTTCACGATATCCCCGAACGGGGGCTGCAGACTAAAGATCGACCACAAGGCCCTTTGCCTGAAGAACAGGATCAAGGTTGCTGACCTCGATGACGGACTTGCCGGCCTTGTAGGCAGCGATATATCCGGCTTCGGCATCCTCACGCGCTTGGGCAAGTTCGGCCACGGCAAGGGCTTCATCCCGTCGAACAACGACAAGCCCGTCAGCATCACCAACAATAATGTCGCCGGGATAGACCAGTTCGTCACCAATCGTGATCGGATCGTTCACGGCCGCAAGCGTTTCCTTGACCGTCCCCTTGATGCAGACACTGAGGGAAAACACCGGAAAGCCGAGGTCGCGAAGCTGTAGAGTGTCGCGAACGCCAGTGTCGGTCACCAGACCACCGATGCCCTTGGCAAGGCAGGCATTGGCAAGAACATCGCCAAAAGATCCCGCCTCTTCATAGTCGCCGGCGGACACCACGATGATATCACCCGGCTTGGCGTAGTTGATCGCAAGCTGGAGCATGATGTTGTCGCGTGGCGCACATTTCACCGTGAAGGCCGGGCCACACAACTTCATCCGATAGTCGACAGGCTTCAACCGCGAGGAAAGTGCGCCCCTGCGCCCCTGCGCCTCATGCAATGTCGCTGGCGAGAATTTAGCGATCGCCTCGATGGCATCCGGGCTCGGGCGTTCGGGTATCTGTTTGATATGGATCATGACAGCCTCTGTTTGGTGTGTTGGTTCTAGTGGTTTTTCTGGATGGAGGAGAGGAACCCCCGCACATCCGGGTGGGTCCCCGAGGAGAAGAACAGCTCCGGTTTGGCATCGAAGGTCAGCGCACCGTTCTTCAGGAACCAGATGCGGTCAGCGACCTCACGGGCAAAGCCCATTTCATGGGTCACGCACATCATGGTAATGCCTTCTCCGGATAGCTGGCGAAGCAGTTTGAGCACTTCGCTGACCATCTCGGGATCGAGCGCACTGGTCGGCTCATCGAGGATGAGCACCTCCGGCTTCAGGATCAGCGACCGGGCGATCGCGACACGTTGAGACTGACCACCGGAAATGTCGGCAGGAAGTGAGTTCGCCTTGTCCGCCAGCCCCACACGTTCGAGCATCAGGAGTGCGGCAGGCAACGCCTCCTTGCGCGATTGCTTGTGGATTCGGCGCAAGGGCAGCATGACGTTGTCGACGACGGTCAGATGGGGGAACAGGTTGAACTGCTGAAAGATGAAGCCGATGCCGGTTCTCAGCGCATTCACGTTGACCGACTTGGCATTGATGTCCATGCCGCCTACGGTGATCGTCCCTTCCTGGATTGGCTCCAGCCTGTTCACTGTCCGCACCAGCGTCGATTTTCCCGATCCCGAAGGCCCGCACAACACGATGGTCGTTCCCTTGTCGACGGTAGCGGAAATCTCCTTGATGACCTTAAGGGATCCAAACCACCTGGAAACACCTTGAAACTCGATCATACCATCGCCTCCACGAGCATACGCCCCGTTCGCCTGTTCGCGATCCGCCTTTCCAGCAAGTTCGTTGCCTGGCTCAGTGCAAAGCAGAGGATGAAATATGTGGCAGCCAGAATCCCGAAGATCTGAAGCGGCTTGGTCACCTCGTTCGAGTTGACCTGCAGCATCACATAGGAAAGCTCGGACACGGCGATGATCGATCCAAGCGATGATTCCTTGATGATAGTCGTCAACTGGTTGACGATGCCGGGAATGACATTGAAAATCGCCTGCGGCAGGATCACACGGAAAGTTGTCGGGACATAACCCAGCCCGAGCGCTTTGGCTGCTTCCATCTGCCCATTGGGCAGTCCTTGAATACCGGCCGCGATGATCTCTCCGAGATAAGCGGCTTGATAGACAACGATCGCAATGATCAGCGTATAGGTCGCGTCGATTGGAAAGCCGATAGCCATCGGCAGCGCGAAATACGCCCAGAAGATCAACATCAACAGCGGAATAGCACGCACGCTGTGCACGAAGCCGCTTGCAATTGCCTTGAGCGGGCGCGACTGGCCGGTTCTTGCCAGCGCGATCAGAATGGCGCAGGGGAAAGTGACGGCAAGACTCACGATTGAAATGAATAGCGTCAGGGCAAGACCGCCCAGCTTCCCATGCGGATATTCGCCGATCAGCAGCATGAGACCGTATTCGCGAATGATTTCCAGCATTACTTCACCCTCAACCGAAACCGATCGGACAAGACAGCGGAGAGCCACATGATGGCAAAGGAGATCAGCATATAGATTGCCGTCGCTATCCCGTAGGCCTCGAAAATCCGGAACGATTGCTCTTCGATATAACGCGCCTGATAGCTCAGTTCCGCAACGCCGATGCCTGCAGCAAGACTGGTGCCCTTGAAGAGGATGAGCGTCTGCCCCAGAAGGGCTGGAAGCGCCAGGCGCCAGGCTTGGGGCAGAATGACCCAGCGCATCGCGCCCAGATAGGTCAAGCCGATCGAACGGGCCGCCTCCATCTGCGCCGGATGGATCGAGCGCATACCGCTGCGGAAATCTTCGGACATATAGGCGGCCTTGTTCAGCGCCAGCGCCACGATCGCGTAGCCGATCTCCGCCCCGATATCATTCAGATACTCGTTAACGGCATCGGGCAGCACGACGGCAAACCCGAAATACCAGACAAACAACTGGATCAGCATCGGAACATTCCGGTGATATTCCACGAAAGCAGCAACCAGCAATTGTGTCGGCCGGAACTCGACAGCCCGAACGACGGTCAGGATGATTGCAAGCACCAACCCGAAAATCCACGACAGGACGAATAGAACCATCGTTGTCTGAATGCCCTGCAGGATGAGATCCAGATACTCACCCTGCAGGACTTTACCAAAATCGAGGTGGTATCCCATGATGCTGCAAGCTCACTTTGGTCTGAGGATCAGTTCGCGAACCAGGTCGACTGTGGCTTGCCAAACTCGAACTTTCGCGTCGCCTTCAGATCCGAGTCCTTGCCAAGCCATTTGTCGTACAATTTCTGCCCCTCACCGCTTTTCTCGATGCTTGCCAGGAATTCGTCGGCCGTCTTCACGAGCTCAGTGGAGCCCTTGCGAAAGGCGAAACCGGACGGCATCGATAACAGCGGCTCATCAAGGAAGCGCAGCGCCTTGATCTCGTTACCGGCATTCCGCTGAACGGCCTTGCCCTCGGAATAGCGGTAGACCGTCGCCTTGACCTTGCCCTGCTGGAGCGCAAGGAACGACGCGGCGCTCGTCTCGAAAGAAAGGACGCGGGCGTCGGGAAGTCTCTTTTCAGTCAAGGGAATGAGTACGGATCCTTTGACAAGACCGATGCGCTGGCCAGACAAATCGTCCACCACCTTGATCGGCGAAGCATCCAACACCACGAAACTGAAATCTTCCGCAATGTAGGCACCGCTGAAATCCACCTGTTCCGCGCGCTCCTTGCTGTAGCTGAGAAGCGAAGCCAGAATGTCCACGCGACCCTGCGTCAGCTCGGCCATGCGGGTCTGTGGCGAGACCGGGGTGAGCCGGGGCTTGACACCGATGTACTTCGCAAACATGCCGCAAAGCTCGATCTCATATCCAGCGGGTTCGCGCGTCTTGGCATCCTGAAAGCCGAGCGGCGGCGAGTTCGTCAGCACGCCGCAGTTCAGAATTCCGGCAGTCTTGATATCATTGAGCTGTTCAGCAGAGCCGATGGTCGAAAGAATGGCAGCACCGGTAAAAACCGCGGCAGCCAGAAATAGATTCAGGTTCATTTTGTTCCTCCTCCACAGCGCACCCTCTCGCTGTCAGGCCGTTTTAATCAGAAGAAGATATTCAAACAAATATATATTGAAGATATAATGTATATCGATACGATATATGAAATTTGGAGCACCGGATGACGCTCGATCTTTTGAAATTGCGCTACTTTGCCAAGATTGCCGAACTGGGGTCTTTTACACGTGCCTCCAACGAACTCGGCGTTGCGCAGCCTGCGCTCAGCTTGCATATGCGCGCGCTCGAAGAGCAGTTGGACGTGCAGCTTTTGAAGCGGATGCCGCGCGGAGTGGTCGCCACCGAGGCGGGACAGACGCTGCTGTCCCATGCACAAGCGATCCTCCGTGCTTTGGAACAGGCAGAAGCGGCGACAAAAGAACGGGCAGAATATCCAACCGGCGACGTCTCACTCGGCATTCTGAGTTCGATATGCCCCACGCTGTCAATTCCCGTGATCGAAGAATGCTCCCAGCGATTTCCGAAGATTCGCCTCACGATCAGCGAAGGTGACAGCCAGACGCTTCGGGCAGCGGTGGATACGCGTGTCCACGATCTTGCGGTGACCCTCGACAGTGTCGCCAAGCAGACATCCTTACCTCTCTTCGAAGAAACGCTCTACATCGTTGGCCCGTCAGGGCAGTTCACGCCCGATGCGGAAGTGACAGTGGAATATGCCCTCGGCCTGCCGCTGATCCTGCCCACGCGTCGCCACGGGATCCGCATATTGCTTGAACGGCAGGCTCTGATGTCCGGACGGGAACTTAATATCGTGCGCGAAATCGAAGGTGTGGCGAGCACGAAGGCGGCCATTCGCGCGGGTCTCGGACTGACGATCCTCGGGCGCGGGGCGGTCCATCCCGAGCAAGAAAACGGAACTCTCTCCGCCATCGCTCTCACACGCCCCGGTCTCACCCGCCGCCTCGTTCTCGACATGCCGGCCGACCATCCGCCGACGCGGGCCGTCATCGAGGTGCAAAAAATTCTGCTTGCGGTTGTCACAAAGCTCGGTGCTGACGGCCACTGGAGTTGCCTCTCACCGACACTGTCCGCAACCCAGTAGGTGTTCTGCAGCAGACATCTGAAGCAACATTGGGTCTGCGCGTTCAGTTCCTTCAGATCTATTTTTGTGCTTCCGTGGCCATTCGAATAGCCAAGCCAGCCAGAACAGTTCCCATAAGGTAGCGCTGAACCGTCATCCAAAATGGACGATTGGCAAGAAATGCTGCGATCGAACCAGCAGTAACTGCAATCATGGCATTGACAGTCAAGCTTATGACAATTTGCGTAAAACCGAAACTGATTGACTGCAAGAACACGCTTCCAAGCTCCGGCTTTACGAACTGCGGCAAGAGAGAGAGATACAGAACCGCCGCCTTGGGATTGAGGAGATTGGTTACAAAACCCATGACAAACAGTTTCTGTGATGTGTCCTTTGGCAGTTCTCGGACAACGAATGCCGAACGTCCACCCGGCTTGAGGGCGTTCCAAGCAAGCCAACCGAGATAAATTGCTCCGCCAAATTTCAAAAGCTCGTAAGCAAACGGCACCGCAAATACGAGTGCCGTAATGCCAAGGGCAGCGGAAAGCATGTAAAAAACAAATCCCAGCGCTACACCCCCAAGGGAAATCAATCCCGCTTTCGGGCCCTGGCAGATTGATCGGGATATGAGGTAAATCATATTGGGGCCAGGGGTACAAACCATACCAAAGGCAATTAATCCGAATGCAAGCAGACTCGTTACTTCAGGCATTTGTCACCTTTTGAGAGTGTACACTGCTACCCATGTTTTGAAAGCGCTCACTACCGCTGCAGCCGCATACGCTGCAAGCATCCAATTGTCTGCATGACAAGTTTACGCGCTGGAAATAGGGAAAAGGCTATGGGTAAACCTTGCCCTATGAATAGTGACTGGAAAGGCGGTTGTTTAGAACAACCACCCCACTTGCCTGCCGGACGTTCAGCATATATATTAGACCAATGCCTGATAATTCGTCCCGACCATCTTCACCGCCACATATCCCGATGGATGCGCTAAGCGAAGTCCTGCAGGACTTTCGCTTGAGTGGCGTCAATTATGGCCGCTGTGAGCTCCGGCATCCATGGAGCATCGCCTTTCCGCAACAACCGCTGCTTCGTTTTCACTTTGTCAGCCAGGGCCCGTGCTGGATCCATACCGAAGTGCAGGGCTGGCAGGAGTTGCGCGATGGTGACCTGGTGCTGTTGCCGCAAGGCATCGCCCATCGGCTGGCCAGCGCGCCGGATGTTGTGGGCGACTCGCTCAAGGGTTGCCACGTGACCAAGCTGGGAAGCAACGTCAGCGAAGTGGTGCGGGAGGGAACGGGGGCGACCAGCACCCTTTTCTGTGGCTCCATGGCCCTGGGCGCCTGTGCGCTCAACCCCTTGATCACTTTGATGCCGCCGATCATCAAGGGCTGCGACGTGGCCGGCAACGACCCGATCGTCGGTCCCTTGCTGGCGGCAATGACGGTTGAGGCCGCGCAACCGCAGATGGGCAGCGCCACCATCCTGTCGCGGATGGCGGACCTGCTGACCGCCCGGCTCATCCGCTGCTGGGTCAATTGCACCGGAGCCCCGACCACCGGCTGGCTCGCCGCCATCCGCGACCCCCATATCGGCCGCGTTCTGGCGGCCATGCACCGGGACCCCGGCCATAACTGGACCCTCGAAAGCCTCGCCGCCCTTGCAGGGCAATCGCGCTCGATTTTCGCCGAGCGTTTCAGCGCTGTTTTGGGGGAAGGCGCGGCACGCTATCTCGCCCGTCTTCGTATGCAGCTTGCCCGCGAATTGTTGGGGCAAAACGGCATGTCGGTTGCCGAGGTCGCGACTCGTTTGGGTTATGAGTCCGAGGCATCGTTCGCACGCGCATTCAAGCGTATCACCAGCGTCTCGCCCGGCGTTGTGCGCCGCACCATTTCCGGACGAACGGACATGCATTTCGGATTTTAGGATACATATCATCCGAAAGGACTCGTTTATGAAGATCTCCAAACCTTGGAGATACTTCAATGACAGACACGACATTACATCTTGAAGGCACCGCGATAGATCTTGATGCCGCTCCGCCAGTCGCGTGGAGCCCGGCCACCTGGTTCGCGGTTCTTTCAATGGCGGCCGCCAGCTTTGCGCTGGTGTCAGCCGAATTTCTGCCGGCAGGCCTGTTGACGCCGATGGCGCGCGATCTCGGCATTAGCGAGGGAACGGCCGGACAGGTCGTCACTGCGACCGCTTCCGTCGGCGCCGTCACGGCCATGTTGAGCAATGTCCTGATCGGCCGATTGAACCGCAAGACAGTGCTGGTTGGTCTCAGCGCCTTGGCAATCGGTTCCAATATTCTTGCGGCGGTCGCGACCGATTTCTGGCTATTATTACTGGGTCGGGCCGGGCTGGGCATCGCCCTCAGCGCTTTCTGGGCACTTTCGGTTGCCGTCGTAGCGCGGCTGGTTGGCGCCAACGCCACGGGCCGGGGCATGGCGATCGTCACCCTTGGCGTCTCGCTCGCCACCATTGCCGCACCGTCGATGGGTGCATTGATCAGCGACTGGCTGGGCTGGCGCAGCGCCATGGCCATGACAGCGGGACTGGCCGCGGTTGCCATGGTGTTGCAATTTCTCAGCCTGCCGACCCTTCCTGCCACCACGAGCAACAGTCTTGCCGACGTCTTTCGGCTGACACGGCGGCGCGGCATTCAACTCGGCATGCTGGCTATCCTTTTGCTCATGACGGGGCATTTTGCCGGCTCGGTCTATGTACGCCCTTTCCTCGAACAGGTTACGCACCTTGGAACCGGGCCGATTGCCCTGGCGCTGCTCGGATTTGGCATCGCCGCAGTAGTCGGTAATATCGCCGGCGGCCGCATGGCTGACGCCAACATCCGCATGGCCCTCGCTGCCACCGCCGCACTGATGGCATTTGCGGCGCTCGCTTTGGTACTTTGGGGCGTGCATATTGGCATTGCCTTCGGCTTCGCTACGCTGTGGGGCTTCGCCTTCGGCATGGCGCCGGTGGTGCTGCCGACAAATCTGTCCCGCGCGGCGCCTGACGCGCTGGAAGCAGCAGGAAGCCTGATGGTCACCTCTTTCCAGGTCGCCATCACGATTGGTGCAGTTGTCGGCGGCTATGTGGTGGACACCTATGGCGCTACAGGCCCCTTGACCCTTACGGCCATCCTTGCTGCATCGACAGTGGTTCTGGCACTGCTACAGCCCCGCAGCTAATCTTTGTTGCTGGGCGTGGTTGATAGAGCAACCACAAGTCATAACAAGGTTGCAATGGTTGCAGATGCGGCACTCACGCCGCATCTGCAAATTCACGAATTACATGGGCAAGCTGCAACTGTTGCAGTTCGGATAACACCCGGTACGCACCAATTCCTGTGTCTTCAAAATCGTGCTCCGAACCTTTGGTTATGTTGAGGCTGGCGCTCCTTCGGACAGCATCGCGGGTCTGTGGCGCCGGCTTAACCCGCGAGAAAACCGCCATCCGTGCAGAGGATATGGCCGACAACGTAATCAGCCTCACTTGACAGCAGCCAGCAAACCGCCGCCGCAACTTCCTCGGGATGGCCCATGCGCCGCAGGGGCAGGCTGGCCGCGACCTGACGCATGTCCGCAATACCCGACGCCAGCATCATATCTGTCACCACGCGCCCCGGAGCGACGCCATTGATCCGCACACCCTGCGGTGCATATTCCATGGCCGCCGAACGCGTCATGGAAATGGCGGCTGCTTTCGAAGCAGAATATAGCGACAGTCCAGGATTGGGATTGCGTAGTCCGCTGACGCTTGTGTTGTTGACAATCGTCCCGCCACCAGAGGCCAGAAGCGCGGGTATTTGATGGCGCATACAATGAAATATAGCCCGCACATTGGTGTCAAATACCTGACTATAGACAGCATCCGTCTGATCAGCCAGTGAAGCTCGCTTCTCCTGAAACCCGGCATTGTTGAAAACCGTGTCCAGCCTCCCGAAGCGTTGCAGGAGTGTTCCGACCAGTTGCTCGACCTCCGCTTCACAGGCAACATCTGCCGTAACAAAGAGTGCCTCAGCACCGATGGTCTCAAGTTCGGCGGCAACGTTTTGTCCGATAGCCTGCCTGCGACCCGCTATGACGACTGCCGTTGCACCCTCGCGAGCCATTCGAAGCGCAGTAGCGCGGCCGATGCCAGTTGCACCTCCCGTGACCAGGCATACTTTGCCTGCCAGCTTGCCGCCCGGCCTCCATTGTGGAACGGGTCCTGCCAGAACTACCGGATCGACATCATCCAACGCCATACTCCTTGTCTCCAGTTTTATTTTCTGTTCGGCTGGCCTGCAGGGCGCAGGCATAGGAATCCAAGCTTTCCGGCAAGTTACGACCTGCTTCGACGCCCATCCTCGTCAGCGCCTCCATCACCTGATGCCGTGCAAACGCATCGACCCGCTGCAGCGTCGATACCCCTTGCGGGGTGAGCGACAACGGCTTTACACGCGCATCGTCATTGCTGATTTCCTCAGCTAGTTCACCGGCTTTGACCAGCTTGCGCACCATTCTGCTCACCGTGGATTTTTCCAGGATGAGGACAGCACTGAGATCGGAAGCCGTCATGGACCCGCGTGCGCCGATTTCAACCAACGCATGCACCGCAGAAGGCGGCAGATCAGTTGCCGCCAGTGTTGGCCGCAGGAAGCCAAGCTCCCGTACAAGTCGGCGAGAGGCATCGCGAATCCGGGCAATATGAGATTCATCGTTGCAAGCAGTCATACCGCGTCGCCCCATATAGTTGCTCCATACAACTATATGGGAATTCTGTATCGCTGGAAAGGGACCACATAATAGAAACTTAGGATGAGCGCCTAAAAAGAGCCGACCCTTTGTCACCCGTTTCAAACAACGCGGCAATTCGGCCAGCTAAATGCGCAATCACAGACTGCATGCCATGGCACAACGGGCAGCAATCAGTGGCCAGACCTTCTGAAACGGTCAGCACGAGCCCTTCAAACAACGGGACAACGCCCTGTCAGAACTTGAACGAAATATCGGCCTTGAACGCATTGTCCTGCGCCTTGCTGGCAAACTGACCGGAATAAGAAATGCCAATCGTTGCCTGTGGTGAAATCTTGAAATCGAGACCCGCTTCAAGCACCAGCGCGTCTTTGGCAATGGCGACGCCGGAAATATCAAAGGCAGCGCTACCGGTAAACGCAAGATTCGAATGGGGTACGGTGTCACCGAACGCATGACGCCAACCCAGCATGCCACGCGCAGCCGTTGTTACATTGCCCAACATGAAGTCCGAAGAGACCCTGACGCCCAGCGTCGTGAATGTGTCATCCGTATCCGTCTTGCTGCCGATAAGAGCCGCTGCTCCGCCGGTTTCAGCAAAGGCGTCATGCTTGAAATTGACATAGGCCAGATTGACGAAAGGCTCAAAGGCAACACGATTGGTATCAATTCGATAACCGAGCTCGCCGAATACCTGTGCTGTGTGCGCATTGTATTTGGCAGATGTATCGTCTGAGAAACCGGGGAAAACGACCGACCGGCGGATATTGATATCGTGCCACGTATAGCTCGCACCTGCCCTAAAACCAAGATTACCCCATTGCGAGCCGCCATATACGCCGAGGTGATAATTGTCGCTGTCACCTGAGGAATTTCGATCATCCACTTTAAAGGAGGTGTGACTATACCCAGCAAGCAGACCAAGGCGCCAGTTGTCAGCGATTTGGGTATCTGCTCCGATCAGAAAGCCACCGGTCGTGCTCTCAAGACTCGCGGCGTGTCCGTTGCTTTCGCCTGAACCCCAATTGCCGAACCCTGTGCCCCATACGCTAAATTGATCCGTCACCGAGGGTGCAAGTTTGGGTCCGTCATCACCATAGGCCATAATCGGGACCGCTGCCGCTGCGACACCGCTAAAAGCACCACGGATTCTATTGATTGCCGCATCTCGGATGAAGCGGCTATCTTCCAAAAGAACGGTTGTTGCAGAGGCATAAACTTCGCCGGACAGCGCATCAAAGGCTTTCCGCGCAGATGCTGCATCCAAGACGAGCAGTGTATTGTACAGCGCAAGTGCATTGCCGCTTTGCGGTAGAGTGTTAAGAGCGCCAGCAGTTGCTATTTGATGCGGAGTGGTGGCCGCTATGGGGAACGGACCACCACCCGCCGTCGGGGATTGCTTGACCGCTATTGTGAGATCGACAGCTTTTGCAGTGTTCGCGAGCGTTGCGTCTAGAAAGGCCGAATTCGTCAAGACATTTGGATCGAATGTACCGCCAACGCCGCCTTGCGCGGTGAGGATCCGATAGGTCTGGCCTGTGTGATAGCTCGTAGCGGGATCAAGCGCACGAACCGAAACCGCTCCGCCCTGCAGCGTTGCAATCCCCGTTGCCGCGATGAGATCCGAAGTGCCGGCTGAGGTGATCTCCACGTTGTAGACCGAACCGTTGGCAAGGGTTACATCTCCAGCAATGTTGAGCGTGCCGACCGAATTGCCGGGCGCAATCACACCACCTGAGGCAACTGTTGTGGTCCCAACTGTTCCTGTGCCTGAAAGCGTAGCGCTATTCAGCACCTGAACTGTTCCGATCAGAGTCCCGTCGACAGAAAGAATACCTGCCTGAACGGTTGTCCCACCGGTATAAGTATTGTTTCCGGACAGGGTGAGTTTGCCCGTACCCGTCTTTACCAGAGATGCTCCGGTACCGCCGCCGGTACCCCCATCCTGAATAGTGCCGGAGACGTCCGTCGATAGATTATTCGCGCCGACTGTTAACGTAGTCCCGCCAAGGAAGAATCGGCCGCTACCTTCAAGAGAACCGGCTGTGTTTGTGGCAGGACCATTGGAAAAATCGACGAGGCCGGTACCGTTGGCAATCAACCGCGCATTGCCACCGGTGCTGTTCGTAAAGAAAACGGTTTGGCCGCCAGCGTTGGAAGTAATTGTTGCGTTGCCAGCCGATCCACTGTCGTCAAGGAGCGTTCGACCACCGCTGTTGTTGGTAATGACAGCGCTTCCAGCTGAGCTGGTTCCGCGAATAAGTGTCAGACCGGTATTGTTATTGGTGATCGTGGCATTGCTGGCAGTACTGGCGTCGAAGAATGTCACTCGTCCATTGTTGGCGTTGACCAGAGACGCACTACCAGCGGTGCTGCTGTCATCGAATTCGGTATTGCCTCCGTTGTTGGAAATATTGGCAGTGCCTGCAGTACTTGAATTGATGAAAGCGGTTGTACCACCAAGGGTGTTCGTTATGACAGCATTGTCTGCTGTGCTGGTGTCACCGAATAACAATGCACCGCCATTGTTGGTTATGATGGCATGCCCTGCGATGCTGTTGCTGAAGAAATCAGTGCGGCCATCGACATTGTTGATAATGGAGGCATTGGCTGCCGTGCTCGTACCGAAGAAGAGGGTCTGTCCCCCATCGCCATTTGTAATAGTCGCGCTGCCCGCATTGCTAGCGCCGGAAAATAGTGTCAGCCCGCCAAGGTTGGCAATATTTGCATTCTCGGCAGTACTGGCATTGGTGAAGTCCGTTTCGCCGCCAGTAAGGTTTGCAATGGTAGCCGTGCCGCCTTGGCTTGTGTCCTGAAACGTTGTGAGATCGCCAGAATTGTTGACTATTGCGGTATTGCCGGCAGAATTGTTGCCCGAATACGTCGTATTGCCGGCGTAGGCCGTTCCAGCAAGCAGTGCCATTGTAAGCGCTGTCGATGCACATGTCGCTTTATACAGGGCCATGGCAGTCATTTCCCCCTCGTTTTACACCGAGCGCAACTGGGCGAGTACGGGGTTATTTCACGATGTCCTGCCCGTCCGCCCGAATGTGCGGGCAACCTCACCTAGATTCTCGATCACATAATAAGAGTCGGCGACTCCCAAGATGCCGAGCCGCAATCCGTCCCAACACGCCCAACCGGACGCGCATTCAGTACAACCGATCCGTGCTCTTCACGTGTAGATGGATGATAGACTTAGTTGGCGGAATTCACGGACGCCCAGTTTCAAACTGCTACCTAGAATGGCTAATGACGGCCATCCCAATGGCGGGCCATGGCAGGAAGCTGGCACATCGCTTGGAAGACGAATGCGCCCAATGACTGAGATGGGCCATTCAAGCCATATAGCCGGTTGCGTTGCTCGCACCGGTTCCCATATCGACGATTTGAACGATGGTGCCTGATTGATTCAAAAGAGCTGTTGGACGTTTATTCAGCCTCTTTATGCGTCATCTGTTAGAACCTCACGTTGAAATCTGCCTTGAAGCCATGCTGACGGACGTCGGCTGCGATCCGCCCCTGATAAGAGAGACCGAGGGTTGCATGCGGGGGCAGCTTGTGTCGTTTGCTTGGCATTCTCAGTATCCCTTACCGGCTCAAAAGCCATACTTCATAAAGGATCACTTTGCAGGGGGCAGACTAGCCTCTTCCGAGTTCCAACTCCAATCGATTACCAAATCTGCCCGCACTATAATTGTAGCTCGCTCGCTTCGGCATTTTCAGCCTCGGCTGCGCCATGCCTGGGTCCGGACGAGCACAGCACGAGACAATCCCGCGTGAACAAGACGTGCCAGCACATTGGTGTAAAAGATCATCATGCCCATGGCTGCCGCTGGTGCGATATCGCCGGCGTCATCCATGTTGAGCACCGCAACGGAGGCCAATGCCGTATTCGCGGAATAGATGAAAACCACAGCTGAAACGGTGGTCATCGCATTGACGAAGAGATAGATCGAGATGTCGAGAATAGCTGGCAGGCAAACTGGAACGGTCACCCGGGCGAACAGCTTGTAGAAAGGCTGTTTCAACGAAGCGGCAACAGATTCAAACTCCTGATCGATCTGCTTGAGGGCCGTGAGAGCCGTCAGATGCCCCACCGTGTAGAAGTGGGTAATGGTGCAGACAACCAGAATGGTCATTGTGCCATAGATCGAATGCAGTGGGTTGGCAGGATTGTTGAAGAAGAAAATATAGGCAAGTCCCAGCACCAGACCCGGCACAGCCATGGGCAGCATTGCCAGGAAATGGAAAATGGCGCGGCCTTTCCAGAACCCTTCGGTCTTTTCCACCATGTAGGCGCCGGTGAAAACGATAATGGTTCCGAATATCGCTGTCAGCCCTGCCAGCTGGATGGAGTTCTTATAGGAGCCCCAGCCGCCGCCATCCATATGGTTAAAGGCAAAATTCTTCAGACTGAGACTGAGGTCGTAAGGCCAGAACTTGACCAGTGCCGCCAGTTGGCAGACCAGCAATATTCCTATGATGAAGGCAGCCACCAATGCACACCAGACGAGGCAAAGGCGGTCGAACCGCCGGTTCGGCTTCGGCTCATAGGGAACGGATCGTGCCGAAAGCAGTGCCACCTGCTTTTTCTGCACCAGACGATCGACAACAAACGCGGCAAGTGCAGGCACAAGCAGGATCACCGAGACAACGGCGCCCATTTCAAAATTCTGCTGGCCGATGACCTGCTTGTAGATATCGACCGCCAGGACATTGTACTGGCCACCGATCACCTTCGGCAGGCCAAAATCCGTGATTGCCAGCGTGAACACAACGAAAGCTGCCGAGATGAGCCCATAACGTGCTCCCGGTATGGTGACGGTCCAGAAGGTACGCCAGCGGCTGGCACGCAATGACGCCGCAGCCTCGTAATGGCGCTGGTCGGAAATGGCGAGCGCCGTCGAAATAATGATCAGCGCATGCGGAAACGTGAAGAAAACGGAACCGACAACGATGCCCAGCGGTCCGTAGATGGATGCGCCAAACAGCACATCCCGGATCATACCCTGATTGCCGAAGAGATAGATCAAGGCAATGCCGGGCAAAAGCGAAGGCACAAGGATTGGCGCCATTGCGATCATACGGAACACACCCTTGTATCGCATGCAACTGCGGTTCATCGCATAGGCAAAGCCAAAGGCGATACCAACTGTCAAAACAGTGCTGATAACCGCTATGAACAATGAATTCTGGATGGACCGGAACAGCGTCGGTGTAGAAAAATAGCTGACATAATTATCGAAACCGGTGGACCGTGACGATCTCAGCGCAACACGGCGAAAGGTGTTGGAATCCATCTCCTGCCATTGAGTGCCTCGATGCAGGTCCGAGCCGATCAGATAGGTCGTATCATCCGTGGTGCCGCGTATTCGGTATTTTACCGGGCTGCGGAAGCTGAAGTCTGGAAAGAAGCTGGTCGCGGCGAGCCTGCCATCGGCGTTCGTTGCAAGTTTATCTGGCGGGAGAACCGAAAGCCTGTCGTTCAGCACAGCTGCGGTGGTGGCTTGACTGAAATTACCGGCCGCATCGCTCACCTGAAACTCGTACCGGGTCAGGTCAAAACTATAAGTGGAGAACGATTTCGATAGCATTACATAAAGCGGCGCAGCCAGTGCAACGATCAGATAGAGCGAAATAACGATCATCAAGCCGCGTTTGACCAGATCATCTGTGTCCAACTGCAGTCTTGGTGTGTTGTGAGGAAGCGGTATGAGCAAATCAGTGACTGCTGCCATGGTGACCTCCGCTCGGAAACACCAGAAGACGGTCGGCAGGCAGCTCCACCGTCAAAGCCCCACCTTCAGCAAGGCCAAGACGCCGGGCAGCATTGATCGAGAAGTCCGCGATGAGAACCTCGTCACCAAGCCTTTCACCGCGCAAACGGGTGCGCCAGAAGGAACCGAGAAACTCCATCTTGCCAATGATGACGTCGACGAGATTCGCCGTGTCGCCTGATTTGGATCCTGGCTCGTATGGAATGACATCTTCTGGGCGTATCGCCACAATGACAGGTTCATTCACACCGAAAGCATGCTGACGACAATTCAGGTGACCGTTGCCGAAAGCCACCTCATGCCTGTCTGTTGCGCGTGCCCGCAACTTGTTGGTCTCACCAATAAAATCGGCAACGAACAAAGTGCGAGGATGCCGATAAACTTCGGTTGGCGTGCCAACCTGTTCGAGGATTCCATGATTCATGACAACGATGCGATCCGCCATCGACAGCGCTTCTTCCTGGTCGTGAGTGACCATGATGGTTGTGACGCCAAGCTTGCGCTGCAATTCCTTGATCTCGTGGCGCAAATGCACGCGTACCTTCGCGTCCAGCGCCGAGAGTGGTTCGTCAAGCAGCAATAGGCCGGGGGAAATGGCTATAGCCCGGGCGAGAGCGATGCGCTGCTGCTGACCGCCGGAGAGCTGCGCCGGATATTTACCGGCTTGATCCTGAAGGCCGACCAAGAGGAGCAGTTCTTTTACCCGGTCTTCGGTTTCGCGCCGCGACCGCCTGGCATTTTCAAGCCCGAAGGCAATATTCTTGGCAATGGTCAGATTGGGAAACAGGGCATAGGATTGAAACACAATGCCGTAGTCCCGTTTTGACGGAGGCAGCGTGGAGATATCCTTGCCGCCCTGCTGAATAGTTCCCCGGCTTTGCAAATCAAGTCCGGCAATTGCCCGCAGAAGCGTGGTTTTCCCACATCCGGACGGTCCAAGGAAACAAACGAACTCACCTTCCTTGATATCAAGCGAGACGTCTTTCAACGCATGAAATTCGCCAAATGCTTTCCACAAATTCGAGATCTGCAAATACGCCGGGTCACTGGATGGTGTCATTGGGCGCACCTCCGTGGGCGTTGCCGCAGAGCGAGCAAGAGTTTCATGTCTCATGGGGGCACCTCGCAAGGATTGATAAAGGGTGCCGCCTGAGCGGCACCCGGTTCAAATGCTGAATGCCCTCAGCTTTTCGGTTCCGATTTGGAATCGTAGCGTGTGTTCCATTCCTTGAGGATCGCGTTGCGGTTCGTAGCCGCCCACTCAAAGTCATTCTTGATCATCTTCGAGGCGACATCCGTCGGCAGATTCTCCACCGGCTTGGCAATACCCGGCATTGCCAGAACGGCATAACCAACATTGTACATTTCATTGGCTTTCTTGCTGATCGACCAATCCATCAGCACCTTGGCCGCCTCAAGCTTCGATGTGCCCGCCATGATAGCACCAGCTTCTGCTTCCCAGCCTGAGCCTTCTTCCGGGAAAATGATATCGATGGGGGCTCCGGCAGACTTTGCCTTGGCACCGGGAAATTCAAAGGAGACACCAATGACAGTCTCTCCAGCGCCAGCCATCTTGCAAGGCTTCGAACCGGAATGGGTGTAGCTCGAAATATTCTTGTGCAGCCCGTCCATAAAGGACCAGGCATCCTTTTCGCCGAACATCTGCAGCCAAGCCGAAACATCAAGGAAACCCGTACCGGACGAGGCCGGATTTGGCATCACGACATGGTCTTTGTATTCGGGCTTGGTCAGATCTTTCCAGCTTTTTGGCGGGGTCAGGCCGAGCTTCTTACCTTCAACGGTGTTGTAGCAAATCGCCGCCACATAGGCATCCATCCCCACCCAGCTCGGCGGTGTGGAATTATCGACGAATTTCGGATCAAGCTTTTCGACACCGGCTGGGGCATAGGGCTCCAGCATGCCTTCGCTTTTCAGCATCAATAGCGAAGATGCCGCGACACCCCAGACCACGTCAGCTTGCGGATTGTTCTTTTCGGCAAGGAGTTTGGCCGTCATGACACCCGTGGAATCGCGCACCCAGTTGATCTTGATATCCGGATGATCGGCATTGAACGTGTCTGCATAACGCTGCAGATCAACCGCCTCGAAGGCGGTGTAAACGGTCAATTGAGTCTCGGCATAGGCCGCCGATGACAGAAGCGTAAAGGCAAAGGCGGCAAGCGCCACAGATTTGTGCGTGTTCATGACTTGGTTCCCATTTTTTAAAGATCGGCTTATGCGCTTTTTTGCTTGGGAAAGGTTCGCCGCCGTCAACCGAGAAATGTCTCATCTTGCCAGAACGCGCCCAGTCCATACGTTGATAGTGCGGAACACCCTTTGATAAGTAAAATCTATTTATCTGA
>NZ_CABSQF010000018.1:0-101795 GCF_902479695.1 uncultured Phyllobacterium sp.
TTTCGCGACATGGCGGACCGCACCGGCGCCCGTACCGTCTTCTATGGCGTTGGACCGGAACGCCTGCCATTGTTCCTCGACATGGGCCTGACGGCGCTCAAGCTGGGCGAAGTTGCGCGCGTCGAACTGCGCGATTTTTCGCTGGAGGGTTCAAAACGCCAGCCGCTGCGCTATGCGGCGAGACGGCTGGAAAAGGAAGGCATTTCCTTTGAAATCCTGCCCAAGGAGCAGACACCGGCGGTCATGGACGAATTGCGCGAGGTGTCCGATGCCTGGCTGGAAATGAAATCAGGTTCCGAAAAGCGTTTCTCGCTCGGCTCGTTCGAAGTGGCGTATCTCTCGCATTTCGACATTGCGGTCCTGCGCAAGGACGGCGCGATCGTCGCCTTTGCCAATGTCTGGCGCGGCGCGGGGCAGAAGGAAATTGCTGTTGACCTGATGCGGCATCGGCCGGATGCGTCGAGCGTCATCATGGATGGCCTGTTTGCCAATTTGCTGATGGCGGCGAAGGCAGAGGGCTATGAGTGGTTCAATCTTGGTGCGGCTCCCTTGTCCGGCCTTTCCGACAGCCATCTTGCGTCCCGGTGGAACCGCATCGGTTCGTTCATCTACCGGCGCGGTGCTGAATTTTATCGATTTGACGGATTGCGCGCGTTCAAGGATAAGTTCGGTCCGAAATGGACACCCTATTATCTGATTTGCCCCCCAGGCCTTGCCACACCACGTTCCCTGATCGATGCAACAAATCTGGTGAGCGGCAGCCCCTTCGAGGTCTTTAAACGATGAAATTTCTACGCAGGCCTTATCTGTATCTTGTTGCTGCGCTTGTGATCATCAGCATCATTCTTTCCGTCACCTATCGCTATGTGCCAAGGCTTGCTTTCTGGACATCCGGACGCATTCTGGTCACGTCCGAACGCCTGAGCGAAGTCCCGCTTTTGCAGCCGAGCATGAAACCAACCGGTATTGCCATCCTCGTGTCGCAGACCGGCGGTATCCGTGCCGATGACGAGGCGCTGTCCAAGCTGCTGCTTGATCGCGGTTTCCTCGTCCTGATGGTCGATCTGGAAAGATGGCGTCAGCAACTTAATCAGGATACGGGCGAATGCACCTATTTCGTCTCCGATCTTGAGGGCCTTGCGAAGGAAGCTCAGCGCATGATTTCTCTTGATACCTATATGCATCCTGTGATGATCGGCATTGGTGAAGGCGGCGTGATGTCCTACGCGTCGGTCGCCAATTCACCGGCGGCAACCCTTGCGGGGGCTGTCGCGCTCGACCCGACCGTTGCGCTCAACACCAAGCTGCCATCCTGTGAAGGTGCGGATTTCGAGCCCGTGGCCGGACAGGGCTACAGCTATTCCTATGATGCCGACCTGCCCAATCCGGCGGTCATCGTGCGGGAAAAGGCCGATCCGGCACCGTCCGGCCCGCCGACCCCCGGCTATTTCAAGGCGCAGGAGAAGCTGGCCGCAGGCAAGCCTGAGCGCATGCAGATGGCGGCCGATGCGGCGGTGGAAATTGCCAATGAAGATGCCTCGGCCGATACCTTGCCGATCGTCGATATTCCGAGCAGCAACGGCCCGGCGAAATATCTGGCCGTGTTCTTCTCGGGCGATGGCGGCTGGCGCGATATCGACAAATCCGTCGGCGATATCATCGCCAAGGAGGGTGTGCACGTCGTCGGCGTCGATTCCCTGCGCTACTACTGGTCGGTGCGCAAGCCGGAAGACATCGCCAAGGATATCGGCCGCATCATCAAGAAAGCCGATCCGACAGGCAAGCTGCCCGTGGTCCTTCTCGGCTATTCCTTCGGGGCCAACACCGTACCCTTCGCCTGGCCCTTCATTCCCGAGCACCTGCAGCAGCGCATCGCCATGGTCGGTCTGATCGGCACGGAGGAAACCACGCCGTTCCAGGTTTCGGTCGGCGCGTGGCTCGGTCTTGGCGGCGACAACGAGGTGGCACCCGCCGTTGCCAAACTGCCGCCGGCAAAGGTGCTGTGCGTCTATGGCACGCAGGAGGACGACACCGCCTGCAACGACCCGTCGCTCAGCACGGTGCAAAAGATACAGCTGCAGGGCGATCATCACTACGATGAAAAATACGACACCCTGGCTGCCAAGCTGATGGAAGCCATTGCGTCCCGCGTGCAGGCACAGCCGGCGGCGCAGTAATAGGCGGGCCGGGCTGAACGAAACAGGGGCTGCACGGTGTGCGGCCCCTTTGTTTTGTCTGCCGCGCGGAAATTTAGGCCCCGCGCGGCTTGGCAATATGTGTAATCTGGCAAAGCTGTTGCCGAATCCTTGCTGAGAGACTGTTTATGACGCTGGACCAGTTGCGCATCTTCATCGCGGTTGCCGAGCGCGAGCACATCACCCATGCGGCGGCGGCTCTCAACATGACGCAGTCGGCGGTGAGTGCAGCCATCACCGCGCTTGAGACCAGACATGGCGTCACCCTGTTCGACCGGATCGGACGTTCCATCGTTCTCAACCAGACCGGGCGTGTGTTTCTGAAGGAAGCTGTCGCCGTGGTCGCGCGGGCCAAGGCCGCGGAAACCGCATTGACCGATCTGGCCGGTCTGATGCGCGGTGAGCTCTCGATCATGGCAAGCCAGACGATTGCCGGCTATTGGCTGCCGGACATGCTGGCCGCCTACAGGAAACTTTATCCCGGCATTACGCTTGATATCCGCATCGGCAACACCCGGCAGGTTGCGGCGGCTGTGGAAGCGGGCGAGGCGGAACTGGGGCTGGTGGAAGGCAGGGTTGAGCATGCGCTGCTGTCGACCAGGGTCGTGGCGACGGATGACATGGTGATCGTGGTTGCTGCCGGTCAGCCCTGGGCCGCGCACCGCACTGTCGACGCGAGGGATTTCCGCGATGTCGCCTGGGTCCTGCGCGAAAAGGGCTCCGGCACCCGCTCGGCTTTTGAACAGTTGCTTGGCGCAGTGAACATGGACGTGACCATGCTTGATATCGCCATGGTGCTGCCGGGCAACGAGGCGGTGATCGGAGCTGTCGAGGCCGGCGTGGGAGCGACGCTGATATCGCGCAGTGTTGCCTCATCCAAGCTTCGCGCCAGACTGTTGCGGGAAGTTGCCTATCCGACCATGCCGCGGCCGTTCTATCTCCTGCATCACCGCGAGCGCTATCGCAGCAAGGCGGCGGATGCCTTTGTTTCCCTTGCGGAAGCGCGAGTATAGGCGATCATTCGATTTAGTCGATTGGTTTGACAATTTTAATGCGTTGGAATTGATGGGTTGGCGCTTGCTAAGGATGCTCTGCCAATGACGCAGAGATTCATCATGACCACGCTTGACACCTCGACACGCTCCGTTCCCCGTTCGATTGCGCCCAAAAGACTGGGTATTGTCCGTCAGTTCACGCCCAACTGGTTTGCAACGACGATGGGGACGGGCATTCTTTCCATTGCCTTGGGGCAATTCCCCGGCCAAGCTGCGGTGTTCGCCTTGGGTGAAGCGCTGTGGCTGGGCAATATGCTGCTCTTCGCCGCCTGCAGCCTGGCCTATGTCACGCGTTGGCTCCGCTATCGCCAAGAGGCGAAGCGGGTGTTCGATCATCCCGTCATGTCGATGTTCTTCGGCTGCATTCCCATGGGGCTTGCGACCATCGTCAACGGTTTCCTGGTCTTCGGTATTGCCAGGCTGGGTGAAAGTGCCGTTGCCATCGCCTATGCGCTCTGGTGGCTTGACGTGGTCCTTTCCGTCGGAATCGGCCTTGCCATACCGTTCATGATGTTCACCCGGCAATCCCACGCGATGGAGCAGATGACATCCGTCTGGCTTCTGCCGGTGGTTGCCTGCGAAGTTGCGGCGGTCAGTGGCGGCCTGCTCCTGCCGCATATTGCCGATGCCTCAACGCAGCTCTCCGTCCTTCTTGCCAGCTATGTGCTCTGGGCCCTGTCCGTGCCGCTGGCGATGTGCATTCTCGTTGTGCTGTTCCTGCGCATGGCGCTGCACAAGCTGCCGGCGCCGAACATGGCCGCATCGAGCTGGCTTGCTCTCGGACCGATCGGGACCGGCGCGCTCGGCATGTTCGTGCTCAGCGCCAATGCGCCCGACATCCTCACCGCCCATGGATTGGGCGCTGTCGCCAGTGCTGTCTCCGGCGCGAGCCTGCTTGCCGGCGTGATCCTCTGGGGCTACGGCCTGTGGTGGCTGGCCATGGCCGCGATGATCACCATCCGGTATTTCCATGACGGCATTCCGTTCAACATGGGCTGGTGGGGCTACACATTCCCGCTCGGTGTCTATGCCGTGGCGACCCTGCGCCTGAGCCATATTTTCCCGGTTGCCAGCATTGGCCTGTTTGCGGAAGTACTGGTGATCACCCTTGCCATGGTCTGGCTCGTGGTCAGCGCGCGCACGCTTCGCGGTGTCTGGCTCGGTCAGGTGTTTGCCGATCCGAGCCTGGAAACCCGCGCTGCCTAACCGGCAGCGCTGGTGGCAGCCTTTTTATCCCCGGCGGATTGGACCAATGCCTCGGATGCCTGCTTCTTGCGGGCATCCGCATAGCGCTGGGCAATGACGGCACAGGCCATCAGCTGGATCTGGTGAAAGAGCATCAGCGGCAGCACGATGCTGCCGATGTTCTGTCCGGCGAAGATCACCGTGGCGATGGGCACGCCGCTGGCAAGGCTTTTCTTCGAACCGCAGAAGGTGATGGCGATCTCGTCCTCCTTGGAGAAACCCAGCCAGCGGCTGCCATACATGGTCGTGAGCAGCACAAGTGCCAGGAGCACGATGTTGACGGCAATGACCACGCCGAGATCGCGCAGCGACATGGTCTTCCACAGGCCTTCATTCACCGACTCGCTGAAGGCGAGATAGACCACCATCAGAATGGAGCCGCGATCCACCGGCATCAGGATTTTCTTCTTGCTGCGGATGAAATCGCCGATCCATGGCTGCAACACCTGTCCGAGGATGAAGGGCGCCAGCAATTGCAGCAGAATGGATTGCAGCGCATCCAGCGAGAACCCGGCGTGACCGCTGGCGGAAAACAATACGCCGGCTAGAAGCGGCGTCAGGAACATGCCGAAAATATTCGAGGCGGATGCCGAGCAGATGGCGGCCGGTACATTGCCGCCGGCAATCGATGTAAAGGCGATGGACGACTGCACCGTCGAAGGCAGCACGCACAGAAACAGGATGCCCGTGTAGAAGGCAGGCGGCAGGATTGTCGGCACAAGCACACCGGCAGCCAGGCCGAAAATCGGGAACAGCACGAAGGTGGCCGCGAGAATCGTCAGATGCAGCTTCCAGTGCAGAAACCCGGCAATGACCACATCCCGCGACAGGCGCGCGCCATGCAGGAAGAACAGAAGCCCGATTGCCACTTTCGTCGCCAGACCGAAATAACCGGCGGCGACGCCGCTGACAGGGAAAAACGATGCCAGCACGACGGTCGCAACAAGCATCAGGGTGAAATTGTCAGGCAGGAAACGGGACATGGCTGTTATTCCGGTACGATAGATTTGCGGCAGCATCCACTATCATGATATGGGATGCAAGGAATAACACTTATCATGATTCAGGATTTCAAATGCTTGATCTCATGCAATTGCGCAGTTTCGTCGCCCTGGAGCAGATGGGCAGCTTTTCCATGGCGGCGAAAAAGCTGGGGCTGGGGCAGTCCACGGTCAGCCAGCACATCCAAAGGTTGGAGACGCAGCTTGGCCGCAGTCTGGTGCAGCGCGATACGCATCGTCTTGCCCTGACGCCGGATGGCGAGGCGCTCCTTGCCCATGCGCGGACCATGCTGACGATCAATGGCGAAGTGCAGGCGCTTTTCGCCGAAAACAGCTTGCGCGGCCATCTGCGCCTTGGCGTCTCCGAGGATTTTGTCACCAGCCGTCTGCCTGACGTGCTGGAGGATTTCGGTCGGGCGCACCCGTCCGTCGACCTGGAACTCACGGTATCCTTGAGCGGTGTCCTCTATGAAATGCTGGACCGGGGCGAGATCGACCTGGTCCTGGCCAAGCGTCGCCTTGGCGATCCGCGTGGCGAGCTGGTCTATCGCGAGCCGCTGGTCTGGCTGGCGCGCGATCCGGCGCGTCTTGGCGGAAAGCAGAAGGCGCTGCCGCTGATCGCCTTTCCGCCGCCGAGCATCACCCGCCGCGTTGCGCTGGAAACCCTGGAAAAGCACCAGATTCCCTGGCGCATCGTCTGCACCTGCGGCAGCCTCAGCGGGCTGATTGCGGCAGCGAGAGCCGGCATGGGCGTTCTGGTGCAACCGCGCAGCATGGTTCCGGCAGGCTTGCAGGAGCTTCCCGTGGGCCGGCTGCCCACACTCGAGGACGTGGAATTCGTGCTGGTTCCGCGCAAGGGCGCCGACGGTGAACTGATCGCGGCGCTGTCGAAGGAAATCCTGTCGAATGTCCGCAATTTCCAGAATGCCGGTTAAACTTCCGTCAGATTGCTGAACACCAGTCCTGACGGATTGGCCTTGGCTGAAGCCTTGATCGCCGCGATGGATGCGCTGACCCGATTGACATCCGCATGCATGAGGCCTTCGGCGATCTCCAGCACGGCAATGCTGCAGCGCATGAGCGGGAAGTGGCGCTCGCCGCCGGATCGGTCGTGGGCGCGGATCGCACCGGCGGCGCGGTCTTCCGGCGTATAGAGATCAAGCACATTGGTCTGGAAATCGCCCAAGAGCGCGGTCAGCCGTTCCTCGATTTCCGCCCGGCTGCCGCCGCTCATGCCGATGAAGAAGTCGTCGCCGCCGACATGGCCGAGGAACTTGTCTTCCCCGACAAAATGATGGCGGAGCAGTGAGGCAAACAGGCCAATGGCCAGATCGCCCTTCTGGAAGCCGTAATGGTCGTTGAACGGCTTGAAATTGTCGAAGTCGCAATAGCAGAAGAAGCGGGTCACCGAACTGTCCCGCATGATATCCTGCACGTAGTCACGGATGGACCGGTTGCCCGGCAGGCCGGTCAGCGGGTTCTGGTCCTGTGCCGTTTTGAGCTGTTTCTCGTTGATGATTTTCAGCAGGGACGAGGCGGAGAGGACACCGGCATAGCGCAGGTTCTCGGTAAGGATCACGCAGTCGCTGCCGTCGATCCCGGCGAAAATCTTGAGCATCTGCTCGGCGGGCGTATCGAGATCGGCGATCGGGGTGCCCGTCACGAAGTGCGAGATGCCGCGCTGATAAATGCGGTTCTTCAGGAGATCGCGGCCGAAGGGATGATAGATCATCGCCTTGACGTGGTATTCGTGCAAAACGCCGCGCGGCTCGTCATTGGCGCTGAGCACCGGAAAAAAGCTCTGCTGCGGGTTTTTGCGGAAAAGCTCGAAGACATTGTCGAGATCGTCGTTCTCGCGCACGGCGGGAAGGCGCTGCACCTGCGCCCGGATGAGAATGCTGTCGAGCGTCGTGGTTTGGCGGCGCCCGCTACCTGCCTGTTCCAGGTGGGGATAAATATCCTGCAGCTCGCCGACATTGGTGGTGGGGCGCGCGATGTAATATCCCTGGACGAGATCGCAGCCGAGATCGCGGCAGACAATGTATTCCGCTTCGGTCTCGACGCCTTCAGCGATGACGCGTGCACCCAGCATATGCCCCATCTGCACAATCTGCTTGACGATGTGGCGTTTGCGCGGGCTGGCATCGAGGCCCGAGATGAAGTGGCGGTCGATCTTCACATAGTCGGTCGGATAGTCGCAAAGCAGTTTCAGCCCGTTGAACCCAACGCCGAAATCATCGATGGCAAGCTTGAAGCCGCCATGGCGCAACTTGTTGATCAGCGCGGTGAACGCCGCATCCTTGGTGTTGTCGAAGCGCTCGGACAGTTCGAAACAGATGGAGGAGGGACGAATGCCGGCCTTGATCAGCTGCTGGGCAAGGCGCTCGATGAAATTGGTGCCCAGGCTGATCAGGCGTGCATCGATATTGATGAACAGCATGCGGTGGGTGAAACCGGGCAGGCCGGAAAACCCGGCAAAGGCCCGGCCATTGATCATCTGTTCCAGCTCGGCCAGCTGGCCGACATCATGCGCCTTGTCGAGCAGTTCGGGCGGCGAACCGAAACCCAGCCGGTCAAACCCGCGCATAAGCGATTCATAGCCGAAGGTCGCTCCCGTTGCCGCCTCGACGATGGGCTGGAAAGCGGTTTCTATGGCCAGCTTGGCGAGGGTCACGAGCTGATCGTCACCAAAACGGCGCAGGACCAGCATTTCGGCAGGTTGGAAGGACATGAGGTACTCCGGCATGGATGCAAATTGCTGCCGGATAATTTCCGCTTATCCTTGAATATTCCGTTTCTGCCAGATGACAGTTTTATGAAGTTTGCCGCAGGTATCGGGCCGGGACGTGCCGGTGGTGGTTTCAGCGCGTTTCCGGCCTCACAGTTCACCCGAAATCTCTCGCCGCCGCTGGTCGAGCTCTTCGCTGTAGCGGCGCAGCGTATGGCTTTCCGTAAGAAGCCCGACGACGTTGCGCTCGATGAGATTGTCGATGACGGCCAGCGCTTCACTTTCCGTCTTGTCGAAGATGCCGACCGCCTGCTTGGCATTCATCTGCGGGTGCAGATAATCGCTCTGGTATTTCATCAGGCTGCCGATTTCCTGGGTGCGGGCCGATTCATCGACGATTTCCGAATGGGCTTCGGGTACGAGAACAATACCGGCATATTTGCCCGCATCGTCGAGAACCACGACGCGCTGTGTGGAGCCGAGGGGGAAATCGTGGCGGAAATCGGCGATGGTCATATGCGTCGATGCGGTGCGCACATCCCGGCGCATCAGACGGTCGACGGTGAGATTGCGGATCCAGCCGACATCGTGTGCGCTGCGGATGCTTTCCCCACGCAGATGAAAGCGCCACGTGGCGAAGGAATAGCCAAAGGTGTTGCGCACGGTCAGCGATGCGGTGATGACGGCGGCCAGAACCAGCGCGGTGATCGGAAAATCCCCGGTGATTTCCAGAGCGAGGAAGGTCATGGTCAGCGGTCCGCCAATGACGGCGACAGCAAGGGAACTCATGCCGACCACGGCGTAGATCACCGGTGTGAGCGTGGCATGGGCGAAAATGAAGGGAGCGGAATAGGCGAATATCTTGCCGAGCAACGCCCCCATGAACAGCGACGCGAAAAACAGACCGCCGCGAAAGCCCGAGCCGATGGACACTGCCGAGGCCGTCGATTTGAGCAGGAGGATGCCAAGCAGCGAGGCAATGGTTGCCGTATGATCGAGATTGAGATGCAGGGCGCCATGGCCGCCGGACAGCACCTGCGGCGAAACCAGTGCGAGCGCACCCACGACAGCTCCGCCGATCGCCGGACGGATCGATGATGGAACCGAGCTTTTGCGGGCGAGTTCCTCGACAAAGGAGACGCCCTTCATCAGCAGGATGCCTGCACCGGCACAGAGGATGCCGAGCAGCAGGGCCGGCACATAATCGGCGGTGACGACAGTGCCGAAACTGCCGACGTCAATCATGAAATCGCTGCCGACAAGGGCGCGCGCGACAATGGTGGAGACAAGGGCGGACACGACAACCGGCGCAAGGCTGGTGATGGTGTAGGAGCCGATGATCAGCTCGAAGGCGTAGAACGATCCGGTCAGCGGTGCGTTGAAAGCCGCTGAAATGGCGCCCGCTGCGCCGCATCCAACGAGAATGCGCAGTTCAGCCCGGCGCAGCTGCAGCGACAGGCCAAGTTTCGAGGCCAGGCCCGATGCCAGCTGGGTATAGCCGGCTTCCAATCCCACGGATGCGCCGAAACCATTGGAAATGACATTCTGCACGGCGACAATGATGCTGTCGTTGAGGGAAAGGCGGCCGCCATGCAAGGCGTTGGCTTCGATGGGATCGACCATGGGACGCTTGCGCCAGCGGGCCAGGATCAGCACCAGAATTCCGAGCAGAATGCCACCGGCGAGCGGAGCGGAAAAAACGATCATCTGATCCAGCGCGCTCATGGAACTCAGGCGCTCGCCTTCTTCGATCTTGAAAATGAGCTGATGCATTTCCTGGGTGATCAGGCTCATGCCGGTGACCACGACACCCGCAACCAGACCGATCAGCGCAGCGGCCAGAACAAGCCCGAGCTCGCTGCCGCGCGCAAAGGCCCGGAGCCGGCTGGGTGCCAGAAGAATGGAAAGGACACCGAGGCGGCGAATGTTGAATTTTCGGAGCATTTTAGACTGCAGGGACGAGGAAAGTTGCCCGTGCAGGTTTATACCCAAGGCGCTGCCACGTCAAAACAAGAGGCACGCCAAGCGACCGGATTGTGGCTTCAGCCGCGTGTGTAGCCGGGCCGGTACGGCGCGCTGGGCCCCGGCTTCACCAGGGCAGCCTTGCGGGCCGCCGCCTCGGCCTGTTCGCGGCGCTGCTGATGGGCTCTTGCAGCATCGAGCGTCAGGCGCAGTTCAAAATTCTTGCGGACCGCACGGTCAAGCGAAAGCGCGGCAAGCCGCGTCACATCCGATACACCTGATGTATAGATCTGCAGGATGATGAGGGAGATTTCCTGCGCATAGATCTTTGAGCGCGGGCCAAGATCCAGCATGCGGAAAGCTTCAGCATAAGCCTTTCGCATGATTGCCAGGTCTTGCGGCGAGTAGACCGGTCCCGCTGAATCGCAAAAAATCATTTTTACCCCCGAAACGGCACGCAAAACATGCCGTCACAACCCAATCAGCCCGTCACCAAACTATTGGTAATAGGCGCGGAGAACAACTGGAAATTGCGCTGAGGCATGCAGCCCATTGCAACGACCGTTGATGGGCTGATGCGGTGGCGTGGATTCGACGCCTGTGCCGTCAGTGCGGGCAGGTCTGCGGCTGTCCGTTCAAGCCCTGATGCTTGATTTCGAACGTCGATTTTGACGTCTCGCCGTTTCGGGTGATCGTGACGACATAGATGCTGTCAAAATCATCTTTCTGCCATTTCGGCACGGCTCCGGCGTCGCCATTGTTGGCTTCGAGAAGGTCGCTGACGATATTGTCGATTTTCTTGTGTTCCCAGGCGACCAGAATGCGGGCATTGCGCAATTTTTGCTTGCTCAGGGCCTTGGTAAGGTCCTTGCGCTCGGACACGCCGATGCTTGCGTTGACCGGCAGGCCGAACGAGATGGCCGTCGGCTCGATCGTGGCCAGAGGGCGGATGTAGTCATAGTTCTCGCCGCCATCTTCCTTCTGATCGGAGGGGTTCGGTGCGAAAATATAATCGGGCTTACCCAGTGTCCTGGCAATCACCGGGGGAAGGGCGAGGGCGCGATTCAGTCCCTGGCAATTGAGCTGGCCCAGGCCTTTTTCCGGCTTTTCACCATGCCTGATAAAGGCAATCGTCTGGACGCTGTCGCTGCTCCAGGCGGGCGCCGTGCCGGCTGTCAAAGCCAGCATGGCAATTGCGGTGAGTGATCCGAATATGCGTAGAGCCATGGTTGATTCCTTCCTTTGCCAATTCCTATTCCGGCTAACATGGAAGCGCTACAGGATTCTTCGAGCGGCAACCCGTCAGGGTATGCCGGCTGGGACATGGGCCAACGCCATGATCTGGGCGGATGAATGCCGTATCGGCAGACTGGAGATATCCCCATTGCGGTCCGCAATTGAACAAATCTGATGATTTGAAGCAGAAAAGTGCGTTTTTATGTTGGAAATGACCGTATAAGGATTGATAAAAGTTCTTTGTTGGGAAAAAGTACAATTATTATTACAAGGGGTATTGGAACTTGACCAAGCACACACCACTTCAGACACGGATTCGCGATCAATTGCAACGACGGTTCGGTGAGGACCTGCATGTCGGCGACCGGGTGAACGAGGCGGAAATTGCCGATGCCCTGGGGATTTCGCGCACGCCCGTCCGCAAGGTGCTCTGGCAGCTGCAGAATGAAGGTGTCGTCAGCTACGAGCAGCACCGCGGGTTTCGCCTCGCGGATGCAAGCGCCGACGTGTTTGATACGGATGCCGAGAAGAATGAGCTGCTGGATGAAAGGGTGATGCGCGACATGGCGCTCGGCCAGCTCGGCAGCGTGATCAGCGAGCGGGCGCTGATGCAGAAATATGCGGTCCCGCACGGCATTCTCATGTCGACCCTGCGCCGCCTGATGCGCGACCAGCTGGTCGAGCCTTCCGTCGGTCACGGATGGATTTTTGCCGACGTCAGTGCCACCGCCCTGGAGAGCGGATACAAGTTCCGCCAGATTCTTGAACCGGCCACCATTCTGGCCGATCCCTACTTCGTTGATGTCGAGGCCTTTCAGGCGATTGACCGCGACCATGCCAATACAATCGCCAATATCGAAAAGGTTGATCAGCGCCGGCTTTTCGATCTGGATGCCAAATTTCACCGGCTGATTGCGCTCGGCGCCAAGTCTGCGCATCTGGTTGACGCCATCGAACGCCAGAACAATATCCGGCGGGTCAACGAATATATCGGGTTTGTCCGGCTCGACCGTATCCGCGAATCCCTCGGTGAGCACCGCAACATCATCGCAGCCCTGCTGCGCGGCGAGAGGCAGGTGGCTGCGGCCCTGATGCGGCTGCATCTGCAAATCTCCAGGGATGAGACATTCAAGCACATCGAGGACGATCTGGAGCGGGTCCGGGCGGGGGATTTGCATCTTTCCCTGGAACAGGACTGATACGTCACCTGCCGGTCGCGGCACCGTGCTGATCCGAGGGTGGGATACCGGTGTCCTGCTTGGGTCGTTTCCGTATTTGTCTCAAGTATAGTGCAATAGAGAATTTTCACGCTGGTATCGCCTGATGCCGGGCTAAATCCTTATTTCAAGAAATGTCATGGTGAATATGTCGATAAATGGACGTTTTTACGCCGAACTGTAAAATACTGTTGCGAGATATGGTTCGCTGAGGTGACGATATCTGCAACAACAAAAAGCATTTTATATTGACAAAATGCAATATGTGAACTCTCATGAAGGCAGATGCGATCAACGCATCGTTACTTCTGGAGGGATTCATGGACGCAACAGTACAGTCTTGGGAGCGCCGGGAACTTGGCAGCTTCTTTCATACATTCTCGGATCTGGCATCGCTGCGGGAGGATGGACCCGCCATCGTCGAGAAAGGCGATGGCGCCTATATCTTCGATACCGCCGGCAAGCGCTATTTCGAGGGCAACTCCGGCCTTTGGAACATGACGCTGGGATTTTCCGAAACGCGCCTGGCCGACGTTGCCGCCCGGCAATATGCGCAGTTTCCCGGTTATCACACCTTCTTTGGCCGCAACTCGAAGCCGACCGTTGCTTTGGCCGAACGCATGCTTGAACTGGCGCCGGTGCCGATGAGCCGTGTCTTTTTCACAAACTCGGGCTCGGATGCCAATGAATCCGTCATCAAGCTCCTGTGGATGATGTGGGCGGCAGAAGGCCAGCCCAGACGGCGCAAGCTGCTGACACGCAAGAACGCCTATCACGGCGCCACCGTCATGGCTTCGGCGTTGACGGGCAAGGATTACGTGCGGGCCTTCGGTCTGCCCAATGCCGAGATCGTTACCCTTGACTGTCCGCATAGCTGGCGCTTTGCGCTGCCGGGTGAAAGCGATGAGGACTATTCCGCCCGGCTTGCCGCCCGGCTCGAACAGCAGATTTTGGCGGAAGGCCCCGAGACCATCGCCGGCATGTTCGCTGAACCCGTGATGGGAGCCGGCGGCGTCATCGTGCCGCCGGATGGGTATTTCCGCATGATCCAGCCGGTTCTGCAGCGTTATGGCATCCCGCTCGTCGCCGATGAGGTGATCTGCGGCTTCGGCCGGACGGGGCATCTGTGGGGTGCGCAGGCGGTCGGCCTGCGGCCGGATATCATCGTGGCATCAAAGAGCATGTCGGCGGGTTATTTCCCGATGGGCGCCGTGATGCTGTCGGCCCACATGGACAAGCGGGCGACCGCCGCCTGCGAACTCTGGGAAGAGTTTCCGCATGGTTATACCACCGGCGGCCATCCCGTCGGATGCGCCATTTCGCTGGAAGCGATCCGCATCATCACGGAGGAGGGCATTCTCGACAATATTCGCAAGGTCGGCCCGGTTTTCCAGGCCGGATTGCGCACGCTGGCCGAACACCCCATGGTTGGCGAGGCGCGCGGCCTTGGCCTGATGGGCGCGCTGGAGATGGTGGCGGACAAGAAAACCAAGACCGCCTATGCGGGGGAGTATCGCGTCGGGGACCGGATCGCCAAGGCGGCGCGCGATCTTGGCTTCATCATTCGTCCGCTCGGCGCCTCCGTGGTTCTGGCGCCGCCATTCATCGCCACGCTTGACCAGATCGGGCAGTTGCTGGATGTCCTGAAGCAGATTCTGGACGATGTTCATGCGGATGTGAGCAGGCATCACGCGTGAGGTATTGCGGCCTGCTCCCGGGCATTCCCGTCCGGGTGCAGGCCATGCTGTATCCTGACAGGTTATGCCGCTGCCGCCAGACCGGCATTTTCCTTGAGCTTCCGGAATTTGCCGGATATTTGCGACAGCTTGGCTTCCCATTCGGGATTGGGCGATTGACCTTCAATCGTCCGGAAAAACACCTGCATCATGCATGTGATGGCAAATGGTTCGATGAGAGCGGCCTTGACGGCCCAGGCAAAGATGAGGGCGAGAAGGAAGCCGCCCGATGTCCAACCGCCCGGAATCCAGTAGAGCAGGGCCGCTGCCGGCGCCAGCATCACCAGGAACACGGCGATCGACAGGCCGTAGACGATGACGGTCAGAAACGCGGCGTTACGCAGCATCGTTCCGGCATTCTGGCCGTAGAGCACCAGTGCCGACTGTGCCGATTGCCAGGGATTGGGGCTGCGGGTCCGGATGATATAGGCAAGCATGACCTCGTCGATGAAGCCGACGGCGATGCGCAGGAATGCCCGGATCAGCGACATGAGCTGGTCCAGGCCGGGAAGGGGCAGAAAGGCTGCGATACCCTGCACCAGCCCGGTGATGGCCGTCAGCACGCCCTTTATCAGCTGGTCGACGGCAAAAAGGACGCTTGCCTCGACAAATCGGTTTGCGACGATGCCTCTGGCATACTGGATCTGCCCCTGATTGTCCGGCAATGGCCTGCCGTCGAGGAGTTCCACCAGCACGGCAATATGCCCTGCCTTGACGACGTAGAGGATGTATTCCCGCATGAGATAGAATGCCCCGGCGGTCATGCAGAAGCCCACAAGCCCGCCGACGAAGATGGAATTGGCCCGGAAATTTTCGTCGCCGAGGCCGCCGATACCCCAGCCGATACCGGCGCCGGTCGATGTGACAAGCACATAGGCGATGACCATGCCGAAATAGATCGCAATTCTAAGCGCGATGAACGGGGCCGTGCGCGCCATGAGGCCGAGTGAACGGCTGATGCTGAAGTTCCACATGAGTGTCCTGCTTGATCTTTGAGAATGTGCAACTGCCGGCGTACCTGATTGCCATGTCGGCCATTCACCCGCCTGCGGAGATAAAAGCTCTGAAACACATCGCGTTGGCGGCATTTGCGCCGCCAACGGATTGTGCGTGTTAGCGCATTTTGACGAGCTCAACGCGCCGGTTCTTTGAGCGGTTTTCCTCGGTTGCATTGCTTGCGGTGGGGGCAGACATGCCCGCACCGAAGGAGCGCAGCCGCCCGATCGCGATACCGTAGCGATCCGCCAGCGTTCTGGTCACCGATGCCGCCCGGCGCTTGGACAGGTCGACATTGTAGTCGAAATTGCCGACGTCATCGGTGTGGCCAACGACCAGAACGTTCAGGTCCTGGTTCAATTTCATCATGTTGGCGATCTCCGCCAATGCAGCGTCGGATTCCGGCTTGATGTCGGTCCGGTCCGTGTCGAAGAAAATGCCATAGAGCGCAACGCGGCCGCTGGTGTCGAGGGCCGTTGCCATTTCGCGGGCATTGACGGTGACCATTTTCTGTTCACGCTTTTCCGGTTCCACCACGTTGACAAGGGCGATCGTCCGGTCGGTGAAACGGGCGCAACCATCCGTGAAGCTCTTGGCGATGCGATAGGTGTGGACCGTCGCATAGGCGTCCGCGCCGCCCTGCGGAAAGCTGGCTGCAAAAAAGCGCTGGTCATCGATCTTGTACGGCAGTGCCGAGCAGCCCAATGCATCATCGAATTTCGCCTGCAGCTTGCTCTCGTCGATGAAATACATCATCAGGCTGGTGTCCTCATTGCCGCCCGTGGGGACGCGGGCCGACAGATCGGCGCTGCCGCCGCATTCTTCGCCCTTGCAGGAATAGAGAACCTTGCCGCCCTTCGCGGCGATTTCATCCTGATAGTTCCGCGTGACCTCAAGCGTGGAACGGCCTTCGGGGGTGAGATAAATAAGCCGGGTCAGTTCGCCTTCGACCGCCTGCTTCTGCTTGGGCTTGAATATCTCCATATAGCTCTGTTCGGTCTTCTCGCCCGTGTCGACCAGCGGAGAGAGCGGAAAGGTGAAGTCGGTAAACTTTTGGTGGAGATAGCTCAGGATGAGCGAACCCTCATACCGCTTGAGCGCCGGGCTGTCCGATGCGCCCGCAATATCCTTTTTGGGCAGCGCCGTTTCCTGCGCCCATGCGGCTGTTGCCATCATGGCCACGATCAGGCTGGTGCGGACACATAGTTTCGTGAAGTGGTTGAACATGATTTTTCCTGTCAATGGTCAGTTGAGTTGTATTCGCCAAGGTATGAGCCTGTGCCGCCGGGTGTTCATCGGTGGCTTGGCGATGTGGGGTGCAATCCGCGATTCCTGGGAGACTGTTAGGGATGGTGCCGCCAAGTTTTGCATTTTACCGGGTTATAATACAAAAAATTGACTTGCCCGGAAACAAGGGGAGCTGATAGATAGGCCATCGAAACATGTAAAATGAAAACTTCTGGACGCGCATCATGAGCAAGATTCATATCAACCTGACCATGCTGAAGGCTTTGATTGCTATCGTGGAAGAAGGCGGCTTTTCCCGCGGCGCCGACCGGATCGGCGTAAGCCAGTCTGCCGTCAGCCACGCCATCCGCGGCCTGGAACTCGCGATAGGCGCACCGCTGATCGAGCGGCAGCGGGGCAATATGGAACTGACGGCGATGGGCCAGAAAGTTGCCGAGGAAGCGCGCGGCGTGCTGCAGGCCATCGAGCGGCTGCGGAAACTCGGCCAGAACCGGAATGTCTGCGGCACGGTGCGCGTCGGCGTTGTCGCCAGCATCGCGTCGCGGATTACGCCGGCGGCCTTGCGCGACCTGCGCCGCAATTTCCCCGATATCCGGCTCGATATCTGGGATGGAACTGATCAGGAAGTGCATGAATGGGTCAGGAATGGCCTGATCGACATCGGCATAGCCGGTATATGCGACGGTCTGAATGCCGAGCACTTCATGGAGGACAAACTGCTTCTCCTCGTTCCGCACGATCATGTCCTGGCCGGGCACGAGACCGTATTCCTGGCCGAATTGCAGGATGCCCGCTTTGTCGTATCGGCAACGGGGTGCGGACCGCAGATCGACGCGATGCTTGAGGAGGCCGGTGTTGCAATCGATGTTGTCGTGCGCGTGAGGGAAAAGGAAACGCTGTTTTCGATGGTCCGGTCCCATGTCGGCTTGGCCATGGTGCCTGAACTGGCGCTGCCGGCCATTGTCGAAGGCTGTGTCGTGCGTCCTCTTGATCCGCCATTTTCCCGGAAGCTGTTTCTGATGCACGGCGATGCCAGCCTGAACTCGTCTGCCCGGGCGGTGGCTGATGCGTTCAGGCGTGCTTCATGCAGCTTTGCTTTTTGTTCGCCTGACGAAGCAATTCGGGACGATGCCAGAATCGAGGAAAAAACGGCCTGACGCGGGGCTCGATCCCTCCCGCAAGGGATCGAGCTTGCCGTGGTTCCCGGCTAATGCACAAAGCCCATATGGCGCGGCAGCGACAATGTGATGTCCGGGATGAACGCGATCAGCAGGAGGCATATGAACAGGATCGCCAGATATTTGGCGATTGGCTTGACCGTCGCTTCCAGGGACACGCCGCCCACCGCACAACTCGTGTAGAGCCCGAGCCCCAATGGCGGTGCGAACAGGCCAAGCCCCATCGCGACGATGAGCACAATGCCGTAGTGCAGGGGATGGATGCCAAAACTCTGCGCCACCGGAATGAGCAGCGGGCCGAAGATGATCAGGGCCGGAGCGCCTTCCAGTGCCGCCCCCATGACGATGAGGATCAGGATGGAAGCGACGATGAACGCCCAGGAGCCTGCGCCGTGGCTGAGGTTGATCATGGCTTCCGCCAGCATGTGCGGCACCTGGTCGATGGTCAGCGAGAAGGCAACGGTCTGGGACGCCGCCACCACGAACAAGATCATACCCGCAAGCGTCGCGGAGCGGATGAACAGGTGTACGGTGCTGCGCCATGTCAGTTCCCGGAACACGATGCGTCCGACCAGCAGTGCATAGGCCACGGCGAAGGCGCCGATTTCAGTCGCCGTTGCAAAGCCGGAGCGGTAGCCGCCGAAAATGATGACGATGACACCAAGGCTGACTGCACCGCTCCACAGCAGATTGTTGAGACTGCGGCCCGATGTTTCCACCGGGGCGGGTGGCGCTTTCTTGGAGAAGATGATGACGCCAAGGATCAGGGCGCCGGCCATCAGGATCGCCGGATAAATGCCTGCGGCAAACAGGCCGCCGATGGACAGGTTGGCCACATAGCCGAGAATGATGAGGTTGATGCAGGGCGGGATGGTTTCGGCCATGACAGCGCTGGCCGCCAGGAGGGCCACGCCTTCCGACGGATCATGGCCCGACCGGCGCATGGCCGGGATCATGACCGTACCGACGGCGGTCACATCCGCCAGCTTCGAGCCGGAAATGCCTGAAAACAACACCATGCTGAGAATGGTGACGATGTTGAGTCCGCCCTTGCGCTCGCCGACACCCCGGCGCAGCAACTCAATCAGCCGCACCGACATGCCGTTCACTTCCATGGCAAGGCCGGTCAGGACAAAGAACGGTACGGCAAGCAGCACGAAATTGTCGATTCCGCTGGATGCCTGCTGGGCAAACACCGCGAATGGAATGAAGCCATCGCCCAGAATATAGAGCAGGGCGCCGACGCACAGTGAAAAGGCGATGGGAATACCGCTGGACAGGCAAATGGCAAACCCGCCGAGCATGAGAACCAGCGGGCTGGGCGCATGATCTGGCAGAAGTGTTGTCCAGAGTGTCACCACACCCGCCAGAACAAGAAGCCCGGCCAGGCCCATTGCGATATCCGCCCTGGGATAGGCCAGCAGCCGTGCCGCGGTGAAAATGGCCATGCAGAAGCCGCCGACAACGAGCGGATACATGAAGAGGTTTTGCGGCAGCCCGGTTGAGGTGACCTGCGTGGAGGCAGACTCGCAATATTCAATGGCGAAAACCGCCACGGCGAGTGTCACGCCGAGTTCGATCCACAAGCCGGCCGCTTCCACGCGGGATGCATGCTGCGGCGCCAGCTTGTCCCGCAGGATACGGATACCGACATGATTGCCCTTGGCGACCGCTGCAGCACCACCCAGGAAGGCGACGGTGATAAGCAGCATGCGTGCGACTTCATCGGCCCACAGAATGGTGTCGTTGAAGACAAAGCGCCAGAGGACGGCGATGATGACCAGCGCGAGATCGGCGGCCAGGGCGATGGCAGCAAGAATTTCGACGATGCGCAGGAGAGCGCCGACAAACGGCGCCCCCCTGACAGCTGGTGCATGGGCGGTGGGCAAGGCGGCCTCGACTGACATGGGCGACCTCAGGCCTTGGTGATGGATTCAAGCACGGGCTTGGTGCTCGGGTAGGCCTTGGCGAACTCGTCCCAGAGCGGCATGACAAGCTGCTTGAAGGCGGCACGGTCGACCTCGTGCGTCGTCACGCCATTGCCGCGCAGTTTTGCCAGCGCGCTGGCTTCGATCTCGTTTGCCTTGCTGCGCTGGAAGGCGGAGGCTTCCGCCGCGGCCTCGCGGAAGGCGGGCAGCTGTTCCGCCGGTATCTTGGACAGTGCGCGCCTGCCGATGACGATGGTCTGTGGATTGCAAATATGCTGGGTGAGGGAAATGTGCTTGGCCACCTCGTAGCACTTCAGCGCCAGGACGGTCGGCGCATCATGCTCCAGCCCGTCAATGACGCCCGTCTGCAGGGCGGTGTAGACCTCGCCGAGCGACATTGGCGTGGGCGAAGCCCCCATCGCCTTCAGCGTCGCGACGAAATTGGCAACCGGCAGGACGCGAATCTTCTGTCCCTTCAGCAGTTCGGGCGTGTTGGCGGGCTGGCGCGCCGTCACATTGCGCCCACCAAGACTATAGGCCCAACTGACCACCTCGACGCCAATCTTGTCGGCAAAAATGCCGTTCAGCACCTTGCCCGCGCTGCCATCGAGCACCGGTCCGGCCGCATCCATCGAATTGAAGAGATAGCCGAGATCGAGAACACCGATTTCCGGCGCGAGCGTGCCCCAGATGGAGGAGCCGGAGATCATCATGTCGACAATGCCGAGCTTCACCTGGCCGACAATGTCGGCTTCCTTGCCAAGCTGATTGTCGGGGAAGTATTTGATCTCGACGGCATCGCCGACCTTGTTCTTCAGGCTGCTCTGGAAGCGGTCATACCACAGCCAGTGCGCCGAGTTCGGATCAGCGGGCAGGGACGACGACATGCGCAGGGTCACCGGGGCGGCTTCGGCGCGTGTCGCGCGGCCAAGAATGGCAAATGTTCCGGCACCGGCAAGGCCAAAGCCAAATGCACGGCGTGTCAGGCGAAAATCCTTCATAGTCTCTCCTCCACATCGACCACTCCCCGTGGCCTTGATTGTTCCCGACGCCAGACATGATCGGCGTCACCCCATGTTGCCGTTCTTCCTCAGGACGGCTTCGGACACGACGGCGGACTCCTCAATCCGCCTGCCATGTTGCTGGCTCTATGCACGCTTTGCTTGGTTCAGGCGGATTCCTGTGCGAAACAGCATGGGTGCCATCTTTATCCGGCACCGGATTCTGGTTCACAAACAGGCCGTCGCTTGACCGCGGCTGGCACGGCATATACTAGTATGGTAGTATGATATGGTAATCGATGCAATGCAAGCGGATTGGAGGAGCAGGTTTGACGATTGATCTCAGCCGTGGTGGCTCAACGGCGCACCGGCTCGAAAAGGAGCTGCTCAGGGCCATTGTTTCGCTGGAGTTATATCCGGGCGTGCGCTTGTCGGAGCAGGAGATTGCCGAGCGCTACGGCGTGTCGCGCCAACCCGTGCGCGAAGCCCTGATCGCGCTCAGCAAACAGCAGTTTGTCGAAGTGCTGCCGCAGCGGGGCACGATGGTGGTCAAGATTTCCATTGCCAAGATGCGCGAGGCACGGTTTCTGCGTGAGGTGATCGAAAGCGCCGTCGTGCGCCGCGCCTGTGAAGCGTTTGATCCGGCAAGCCGGGAAAAGATCGATGAGGCGCTTGAAGCGCAGGCGCGTGCCGCCGCCCGCACCGACCACAGCGCTTTCCAGAGATTTGACGAGCAGTTCCACATTGCGCTTGCGGAAGGCGCGGGCTGTCCCATGGCGTGGTCGGTCGTCGGCAACCTCAAGGCGCATATGGATCGGGCCTGCCAGCTTACGCTGCTGAATGCGGCGGCCATGCAGCTTCTCATCCAGCAGCATCAGGCGATCGTCACCGCCATCGATGCGGCTGATCCGGAAGCGGCGGAAGCGGCCATGCGCCACCACCTCACCGAAATATTGCGGGCCCTGCCGGAGGTCGAGAAAAACCATCCGGATCTGTTCGAATAAGGGTCAGCTTATCGCATCGTGCCGGCTCGACTTCAGCTCCCGGCCAAGAAACAGGACCATGACTGCTGCCGCGGCAAGGCAGCAGGCAAGCACGCCCATACCGATCTGGAAACTGCCGGTGCTCTGCTTGATCCAGCCGACGAGATAGGGGCCGACGAAACCGCCGAGATTGCCGACAGAATTGATCAGCGCGATGCCGCCGGCCGCCGCCGTTCCCTGCAGGAAGACCGGTGGCATTGCCCAGAAGGGTCCGAGGCTCGCATAGATGCCGACGGAGGCGATGCCGAGACAGAGCAGGGCCACCAGATTGGACTGGAGATAGACGCTGCCGATGAAGCCGATGGCGCTGACCGCCGCGGCAATGGCGACATGCCATACCCGCTCGCCGGTTTTGTCGCTGTGCCTGCCCCAGAGCAGCATGGCGATGGCGCTGACGAGATAGGGGAGCGCGGTGATGAAGCCGACCTGCGTGTTGGAAAAACCCATTGCCTTGATCATTTGCGGCAGCCACAGGCCGATGCCGTAGAGCCCGATCACGATGCCGAAATAGACAAGGCCGAGGAGCAGCACCCGCCTGTCGACCAGGGCAGGCCAGAGCCTGTGCTGGGCGCGGCCGGAATGGGCGAGGTGATCCTTGTCCAGTCTCTCCTGGACGATGCGGCGTTCGGTCAGTGTCAGCCAGGGTGCCTGCGCGGGGCCATTGGGCAGCAGGCGCAGCACCGCAAGGCCGAGCAGGCAGGACGGGATGCCCTCGATGATGAACAGCCACTGCCAGCCTTTCAGCCCCCAGGCGTGCTCGATCCCGATGATCAGGCTGGAAAGCGGTGCGCCGACGGCGCTGGCCAGCGGCACCGCCGCCATGAACAGACCGATGAATTTTGCCCGCTGCGCCGCCGGAAACCAGTAGGTGAGGTAAAGGATCATGCCGGGAAGAAAGCCCGCCTCGGCAAGGCCGAGCAGAAAGCGCAGGATGAAGAAACTCCATGGCCCCTGCACAAAGGCCATCGCGGCGGAGACAAGTCCCCAGGTGATCATGATGCGGGCGATCCACAGCCGCGCCCCGACCTTTTCGAGAATGACGTTGCTGGGCACTTCAAACAGGAAATAGCCGAGAAAGAAGATGCCCGCACCCCATCCATAGACATAGGGTGTCAGGCCGACATCGTCGTTCATGGTGAGGGCAGCAAAGCTGATATTCACCCGATCGAGAAATGCGACGAGATAGAGCACCATCATGAAAGGAATGATGCGCAGGCTTATTTTACGGTACGGATCTACCGTTTCGTTCAGTGACATGCGTGCCTCCCAACCCACTGTCGTGATCTGCCGCTTCTTTGTCAGGCCAGATCGATCGTCTTGTTCTTGAATTCCTGCAGAATCATCTCATTGATATCAGAAATGATCCCGATCCGGCCATTGTTAGGATCACCGATCCAGAACTGCGCCAGACGCGTGATGCTCATGCGGGCAGTGCTGGCGCATCGTGGTTGCAAACACAGATTTTGTTGCCGTCCGGATCGCGGAAATAGGCGCCGTAATAATGCGCGTGGTAATGCGGCCGAAGGCCGGGCGGGCCCTCGCAACGGCCGCCGCTGGCCAGAGCCAGGGCATGGATGCTATCGACACTTGCCCGGTCCGGCGCCAGGAACGCAATCATCTGGCCGTTGCCGGATTGGGCCGGTTCCCCGTCAAAAGGCGTTCCGAGGAGAAAGAGCGGGCGCCCGCCATTCCGTGGCTGCCAGCCCGCCCACGGTTTCTGCGGATCGGAAAAACGCAGCCGATTGCCCAATATCTCCATGATCGGGGTGTAGAAGGCGACCGCGCGCGCGAAATCATTGGTGCCGACGTAAACATGCGAAAACATGGATGTCCTCCTTGGTCGCCCTGCGCTCCGGCCGTGAAATCGCACAGCGCTGCCGGATTCGGATTTGCGCCGGAAATTAGCACGGCGGGCGTTGCGGGCAAGCGCTGCAATTGTGTATCGGTGGTTTTGCCAATGAAAGGAAATTCAAATTGTCTCCAACCACTTCCGCCGTTTTCAGCAAGCCGTTTTCAGCACTGCTTTTCGACATGGATGGCACGATCCTCAATTCGCTGGCTTCCGCCGAGCGCATATGGGGCAACTGGGCACGCCGCCGGGGCCTTGATGTGGAAACGTTCCTGCCAACCATGCACGGCGTTCGCGGTGTCGACACGATCCGCCGGCTGGCTTTGCCGGGGGTGGATCCGGAAGCGGAGGCAGCGGAGATCGAGCGGGAGGAAATCGACGATGTCGAAGGCATCGTCGCGATTGCCGGAGCGGTGGCGTTTCTGAATTCCCTGCCGCCGCAGAGCTGGGCGATCGTGACCTCAGCGCCCCTTGCGTTGGCGCAGCGGCGGCTGGAGGCTGCAGGCATTGCCGTACCCCGGACCATGGTGACGGCCGAGGATGTGTCGGTCGGCAAGCCGAATCCGGAATGCTATCTGCTCGGTGCCGAAAAACTCGGCGTGGATATTGCGGACTGTCTGGTTTTTGAAGACGCGCCAGCCGGTATTCAAGCGGGCGAGGCGGCCGGTGCCGAGGTCATCGTGGTGACGGCGACGCAGGTGCACGCGATTGCGACCGCTCACCCGACAATCGCCAGCTACGACACCATCGCCGCCAGCGTCGGCACTGACGGAAAAATCTCCATCGTCAGCCGGTACGGCGAACGGGACTGGGCGTTCAGGCGTTCACCCGGCTAGTGGAACGAATTTGACATTCGCATCCCATTTCACATGACGCGCAGCATGCGAATGTCAAATTCAAAGTTCCACTAGAATCTTATCGCTGCTAGTGGTCCTTTGATTCTGACATTTGCCTGAACGGCCTGTATCAACGGGATGCAAATGTCAGAATCGGACCACTTGCATAGAGATTGCCGTACTGTTCGCGCAGCACATTCTTCTGCACCTTGCCCATGGTGTTGCGCGGCAGGTCATCGACGAAAATGATCCGTTTGGGCTGCTTGTAGCGCGCAAGGCGATCCTGCAGCGCGTCGAGAATGGCTTTCTCATCGATATCGGCGCCGGGGTGCCTGACCACGACGGCGGTCACGCCCTCGCCGAAATCCGGATGGGCAACGCCGATCACCGCGCTTTCCACGACGCCCGGAAGTTGATCGATTTCGGTTTCCACTTCCTTGGGATAGATGTTGTAGCCGCCTGATATCACCAGATCCTTGCCGCGGCCGACAATGTGCACATAGCCACCCGCATCGATCTTGCCGAGATCGCCGGTGATGAAGAAGCCGTCATCGCGGAACTCCGCCTTGGTCTTCTCCGGCATGCGCCAATACCCCTTGAACACATTCGGCCCCTTGACCTCGATCATGCCGGTTGCATCGGCCGGGAGCATCGCGCCGGTTTCCGGATGGGTGATACGTACGGCAACGCCTGGAAGCGGGAAACCGACCGTTCCGGCAATCCGCTCGCCGTCATAGGGATTGGAGGTGTTCATATTGGTTTCGGTCATGCCGTAGCGTTCCAGAATGGCATGGCCGGTGCGCTGCTGGAATGCCCGGTGCGTATCGGCAAGCAGAGGCGCCGAGCCGGAGATGAACAGCCGCATTCCCTGGACGGCATCGCGGGTCAGTCCCTCATTCTGCAAAAGCCTGACATAAAAGGTGGGAACACCCATCATGGTGGTGGCGCGCGGCATCAGGGACAGGATTTCCGCCGGGTCGAACTTCGGCAGGAGGAACATTGATGCGCCGGACATCAGGATGACATTGGTGGCGACGAAAAGCCCGTGGGTGTGAAAGATCGGCAGGGCATGGATCAAGCGATCCTTGGCCGTGAACTGCCAGTAGGCCCGCAATGTCAAGGCATTCGACAGGAGATTGTCATGGGTCAGCATCGCGCCTTTGGAACGGCCTGTCGTGCCTGATGTGTAGAGGATGGCGGCGAGATCGTCCGGTGCTCTTGGACTGTCGGGAAAATCCGCCGGTTGACCGCTTGCGATATGCATGAGCGAGCCGCCGCCGTCGTCATCGAGCGTCTCAACCAATGCTCGATATTTCGATGCCACGGCCTTGATGCCATCGGCTGCCTGCGGCGTTGCCACGACGAGACGCGGTTCGGCATCACCGATGAAGTAGTCAAGTTCAGCGAGGGTGTAGGCAGTGTTCAACGGCAGATAGACCGCACCGCAGCGGATGCAGGCGAGATAGAGCATCAAGGCTTCGGCGCTTTTTTCCACCTGAACGGCCACCCGGTCGCCGGGCACAACGCCCAGGTAGTCAAGGGTGCTCGCGATCTGGCCGGAGCACCGCAGCATGTCGCCATAGGTCCATGTGCGGCCGTTGCCTGTTTCAATGAACACCGTGTTGCCGGCTGGAATGGCATGCCGGATGGCGTCAAACAGGTGGTTGCTCATGAACTCAGTTCCTCGTCGTCTGCTCTGTTTTTGCCGCGGCACAAACGACTGTAGCAGAACGGAAACGATGCCGCCCAAGCGATATCGGGCTGAAAGCCTGACAGGCGGGTATAAATTGGCGGGAGGCGGATTTGCCGCTCCCGCCAGCAGAGAGATCGGGCGTTAGCTCTTGCCGCCGTTCTTCTTGCATTCGGCGCGGAACTTGTGGCGTTCCTTGCCGTGCAGGCCCTTGGCATCAGCCTGAGCCGAGCAAGCCTTGGAGATGGCTGTCTTGGCCGGGGTGGTTGTTGCTGTGGCAGCCGGGGCAGTAGCGGGTTTCTTGGCCATGGAATTGGCCGCCGGCTTCATCGTGGTTGCCGGTGCGGTTGTGGTCGCTGGCGCTGTCGTTGCGGGGGCTGCAGTCTGTGCCATCGCGCTTGTGCCGACAAAGGCAAGGATCGCGGTGGCGGTAAGGGTGGCAACTAGTCTCATGGTCGTTTCCTTTGAGTTACAAACCCGTTTTGTAGCGCGTCATGACGCGAAGTTTTCTCGCGCTACGGTTGCACCTGAGCACTGCTTGCATTTCGCCAAGCCCTTGCAAATCAATGAGATGCGCGGTGCTATACGTCATGCCAACATTGCTCGAGTCACAGAATATTGATCGACCGTGTTTTCTTTGTGTGCATCAACATTAATTTTTTTCCATGAAACGGCCATGTTTTGCAGCTGCTTGACGCTCGCACATCACGGCTCTATATCGGCGCTTCAACCGAGAGCTGCACCTACGATGAAAGCCACCACGCTCGCAACCCGCTAGGCCGTAACAACCGTTTTCAACCGTTGTTGCGGCATTCAAAGCTCTCACCATGCTTCTTGCGTTGGGATCAATGATCGCCGCCGAACCTTCCTGTTCGCGTGGGATTTTTTGTTATGCTTTACCCCAAAATTTGGACTTATTCGCTGCCGGCGGCCTTGCTGCTGATGGCTCCCTTTGACCTGCTCGCTTCGCTGGGCATGGACATCTATCTGCCCGTCGTCGTCCGCATGCCCGCGGTTCTCCGAACCACACCGGCAACAATCCAGCTGACACTCAGCCTGTACATGATCGTTCTTGGCTGTGGGCAGCTGCTGTTCGGCCCGCTGGCGGACCGTATCGGGCGCAGGCCCGTCCTGCTCGGCGGGGCATTCCTGTTCGCGCTTGCCTCCGCCGGATTGGCCGTGACCAGTTCCGCCGGCGTTTTCATAGCGCTCCGGGTTCTCCAGTCGGCGGGCGGCGCAGCAGCCTTGGTGGCAACCTTTGCCACTGTCCGCGACGTTTATGCAGCACGGCCGGAAGCCGCCATCATCTATGGCCTGTTCGGCTCCATGCTGGCCTTCGTCCCGGCTTTTGCACCCATGATCGGCGCGCTGGTTGACCATATGTTCGGTTGGCGGGCCGTTTTCTGGTTGCTTGCCGGCCTTGCTGTTTTGTCCGGGCTGCATGCGTTTCTGCGCTGGCCCGAAACATGTCCGGTACAGACAGATCCGGCGACACTCCAAGGCAGTTTTGGCAGGGTGTTCTCCAGCGTCAGGTTCTGGACCTATACAATGGGTTTCAGCACGGCCATGGGAACATTCTTCACCTATTTCTCGACGGCGCCGCGCATTCTCATGCAGGCGCTTGGCTTGTCCTCGACCATGTTCAGCCTCGTCTTTGCAACCGTTGCCCTTGTCATGATCGTGTGCAGCCGCTTCGGCGGTGTATTCGTCAGGCGCTGGGGCCAACAGGGATGTCTGGTCAGGGGCATGGCATTGTTCCTGGCCGGCGCGGTGTTGCTGATTGCGGGGCAGATGGTCCTGCCAATCTCCATTGCAACGTTGATGGTGCCGATGTGGATCATGGCGTGCGCCATATCATTGACATCTGCCGTTGCGGCAAACGGGGCTTTGCACGACTTTGGCGATATCGCGGGAACGGCGACAGCCATCTACTATTTCATCCAAAGTGTGATTGTCGGGGCTGCTGGAACGCTGGCTGTGGTCCTGCTTCCCGAGGCGAGCTTTTGGCCTGTTGCGGTGTTTGCAGCCGTCGCGGCCGTTGCCACGCTTGGCCTGGCGAGCCTGTCCGGATGTGATGAAAAACCTGTAACCCCTTAACTCCTAAGATAATTCGCGATCCCGACCGGATGAGTGCCGGGATCGCGGATATGGCAATCCGCTCATGCCCTGTACGAATGCAGTTCCGGATCAAGCTCCACTTCGACCACGTTGGTGAAGACCGCCGTGGCGATCATGATGCCGGCAAAGGCGACCAGGTTGACCAGCGTCGGCTCGTCATAACGCGCGGCCAGTTTGTTCCACAGCCTCTCGGGTACCGCATTGGCATCGGCAACAATGGCCTTGCCGAAGTCCATCAGCACCGTTTCATCCGCATCCGGGACGATGGTCTCGGGCTGCAGGCCGGAATCGATCAGGGCGCGGCGGAAAAAGGTAACGGGCACATCCGCATGGCTTGCCTGCGCGATGGCGAGCGATAGAAGCCAGATGGCGCGATCCGGCAGGGCCGGGCGCAGCAGGTCGCGCAAGGTGAACCATTCGGCATAGATGCGGTGGGCGACGGGTGAATGCAGCATGATGCGCTTCATATTGGTCATGCGTCCGCGCAACTGCAGCTCCCGGTCATGCTCGGCACGAACATCCGGTGCAGCGTGTTCATAAACGATCGGGGAAATGCGGCTCATGGGAAATATCCCTCTGTGACAGGTTTGTGGGGGGTAGCGGGGCAGGATGTGCAAAGGCATATATTTTCTGGCCGCGGCGCGCCATGCAAAACCCGCTGGCAGATTCATTTCGCGGCAAAACCCGGATGTATTCCACATTGTGGAAAATTCTAGCTCCGGTTGCGGCAATTGTTGAAAGGTTTTTCGCCTGCTGCTCTGCACAAAAGATAGCCATCCCTCGCTCAATCCGTGTGCATTCGCGAATATCCGAGATGAAACAGGACGTTTCTCTTTTCGCTATTCACACTGCCTACGGGGGCCAGCACATGACAAAAACCATAGAAAATCTCGGAAACAACGGGAAAATCACGCGGCGCGCGGGCCTGTTTGCGCTGGTGGCTTCGGCCATCGCCATTGCCAGCTTCACCGCGCCACAGCCATCCCAGGCGGCTGACAAGGCCATCAAGGTCGGCATCATCAGCGGTGAGGACGAAGATGTCTGGAAAGTCGTGACGGCGGAAGCCGCCAAGAACGGCCTGAAAATCCAGACGGTCGTTTTCAATGACTATACCCAGCCGAACGAAGCGCTGGAACGTGGCGATCTCGACGCCAATGCATTCCAGCACAAGCCCTATCTCGACAACCAGATCAAGACGCAGGGCTACCACATTGTTCCGGTCGGCTACACCGGCGTCTGGCCCATAGGCCTTTATTCCAAAAAGTTCAGCAAAATCGCCGAACTGCCGCAAGGCGCCGTGATCGGGGTGCCGAATGATCCATCGAATGAAGGCCGTGCGCTGCGGGTGCTGGAAGACCAGGGCGTCATCAAGCTCAAGCCCGGCACGGGCATTCTCGCCACCATCGCCGACATTGCCGAGAACCCGAAGAAGGTGAAAATCAAGGAACTCGACGCCGGTATCGTCGGCCGTTCGGTCGAAGATCTCGACGCAGCCGTGGTCAATACGGATTGGGCGCTGAAGAGCGGCCTGACACCGGCAAACCGTATCGCCCAGGAAAAGATTGCCGACAATCCTTACCGCAACTTCATTGCCGTGAAGGCCGGGCAGGAGAAGGAGCCGTGGGTGAAAGCCCTCGTGTCATCCTATCAGAACGACAAGGTCAAGGCTGAATTCGACAAGGTGTACAAGGGAACAGGTATCAGCGCTTACTGATAACCGGTTGATCTTACAAGCAATCACGACAAAGCGGCTCGCAGCATCGATATATGCCGCGGGCCGCTTTCCCGGTTGAGGCGAGTGTCGTTACGGCATCCCTCCAAGAGGAAAACATATGAACTCGCATGTCTCCGTTCCCGGCCAGACGGGTGCAATCATAGCCGATACGCCGCTTGCCGACGCTGTCGTGCGGCTTGAGAATGTCAAACGGCATTTTGGGGACACACCGGCTTTGGACGGTGTGTCCCTGACCGTCCGCAAGGGTGAAATCCTCGGCATCATCGGCCGCAGCGGTGCGGGCAAGTCGACGCTGATCCGCTGCCTCAACGGGCTGGAACGGCCGGAATCCGGTGCCATTTTTGTCGAGGGCCGGCAGATCACCGGGCTCAGCGAGCGCGAGCTGCAGCCCTTCCGCCGCCGTATCGGCATGATCTTCCAGCACTTCAACCTGCTGTCGGCCAAGACGGTGGAAGAAAATGTGGCGCTGCCACTGAAGATTGAGGGCCGACCGAGGGCGGAACGTCTCAACCGGGCGCGCGAGCTGCTCGACCTTGTCGGCCTTTCCGACAAGGCAAAGGCCTATCCGTCCTCCCTGTCCGGCGGGCAAAAGCAGCGTGTCGGCATTGCGCGGGCGCTGGCGGCGCGCCCGGCGCTGCTGCTTTCGGACGAAGCGACATCCGCGCTTGATCCCGAGACAACCCGTTCGATTCTTGCGCTGCTGAAGGATATCAACCGCAAGCTCGGCCTCACCATCCTGCTGATTACGCATGAGATGGAAGTGGTCCGCTCCATCGGGGACCGCGTGGCGGTCATCGATGCCGGAAAGATCGTCGAGGAGGGGCCCGTCTGGTCGGTGTTCGCCGATCCGCAGACGGATATCACCAAAAGCCTGCTGGCGGGCATTCGCCCGCAGCTTCCCGCGCATATCGCCGATGCGCTATCGCCGGAACCCGGCGGCGAAGCCGTGCTGGGTGTCGATCTTGCCGGTGCAGCGGCGCAGGGCACCTTGCTGGCCGAGCTGCCACGGCCGTTCCGCCTGCTGCATGGCGGTGTCGATCATGTGCAGGACCAGGCGGTCGCCCGGCTTTATCTTGCGGTTCCGGCCGTGCCCGCCGGTGCTGTCCAGACATTCATTCAATTTCTCGAGGCCCGTTCGGCCCGTGTGGAGGTGCTCGGCTATGTCACCGGTCATGCTTGATCTTCTCGTTCAATCCATCTGGGAAACGCTTGTCATGACCGGCGCCTCCGGTCTGATCTCACTGGCCGCCGGTTTGCCGCTTGGCCTTGCTCTCGTGGCAACGGACCGTGGCGGCATTGCACCCAATCCCTGGGTCAACAGCGTGCTCGGTGCTGTCATCAACGCCTTCCGGTCCGTGCCCTTCATCATCCTGCTGGTGGCGCTCATCCCGGTGACGCGGCTCATTGTCGGGACGTCCATCGGTACGTGGGCGGCCATCGTGCCGCTGTCCATCGGCGCGACACCCTATTATGCCCGCATTGCCGAGGTCTCGCTGCGGGAAGTCGATCGCGGGCTGATCGAGGCGGCGCGCGCCATGGGCGGCAACCGCTGGACGATCATCCGTGAAGTGCTGGTGCCCGAAGCGCTGCCGGGCATCGTTGCCGGTTTCACGGTAACGCTCGTCACCCTGATCGGCGCATCGGCCATGGCCGGTGCCATCGGCGCAGGCGGGCTGGGCGATCTGGCCATCCGCTATGGCTACCAGCGCTTTGAAACCTCGATCATGATTGCGGTGGTAATCGTGCTGATTGTCCTCGTCTGCGGCATCCAGTGGGTGGGCGACAGGCTGGTCAAGCGGCTCGATCACCGCATCTAGAAAAAGCGGTTGGCGGGGCGCTGCAGGCCGAGATTTTCGCGCAGCGTCCTGCCTTCATACTCGGTGCGGAAAATACCGCGCCGCTGCAGTTCCGGCACGACTTTTTCGACAAAATCATCAAGACCTTCCGGCAGATAGGGGAACATGACGTTGAAACCGTCGGAGCCTTCCTCCTCACGACATTGCTGCAGCTCGTCGGCGATGGTTTCCGGCGTGCGGACGAAGGCGAGACCGGCATGGCCGCCCGGCCGCTGCGCCGGCTGGCGCACCGTCAGGTTTTCCCGCCGCGCCAGATTGACCGTGCGTTCAAGGCTGCTCTTGCTGGCATTGGTGTCGGTGATCTGAGGCAACGGCCCATCGGGATCGAAACCTGAGGCATCATGGCCAAGCGCAATCGACAGGGAGCCGACGGCATTGGCATAATGCACAAGACTGTCGAGATGCGCGCGCTTTGCCTTGGCTTCCTCAACCGTATCGCCCACCACGACAAAGGCAGCGGGGAGAATTTTCAACTGATCGCGCGGGCGTCCGATTTTATCCATGCGGGCCCTGATATCGGCATAGAGGCTTTGACCATCGGCAAGACGGGCTGGCGCGGCAAAGACCAGTTCGGCGGTTTCGGCCGCAAGCTGGCGCCCCGGCTCCGATGAGCCCGCCTGCACGATGACCGGCCAGCCCTGCACAGGACGGGCGATGTTGAGCGGGCCGCGCACCGAGAGGAATTCGCCCTTGTGGTCGAGGACGTGCATGCGCTCCGGGTCGAAATAGATGCCGCTCTCCGCATCGCGGATAAAGGCGTCGTCGGCAAAACTGTCCCACAGCCCCGTAACCACATCGAAGAATTCCCGGGCGCGGCGGTAGCGCTCGTCATGCTCCATGTGGTCCTCCAGCCCGAAATTGAGCGCGGCATCCGGGTTGGAAGTCGTGACGATATTCCAGCCCGCACGTCCTCCGCTGATATGGTCGAGCGAGGCGAAGCGGCGGGCGATGTGATAGGGCTCGTCAAAGGTCGTCGAAGCCGTGGCGATGAGCCCGATATGCTCGGTAGCGCCCGCCAGCGCGGAAAGCAGGGTGAACGGTTCGAAGGATGTCACGGTGTGGCTGCGCTTCAGCGCTTCCACCGGCATGTTCAGCACGGCCAGATGGTCGGCCATGAAGAAGGCGTCGAACTTGCCGCGCTCCAAGGTCTGGGCGAAACGTTTGAGGTGGGTGAAATTGAAGTTGGCATCGGCATAGGCGCCGGGATAACGCCAGGCGCCCGTGTGAATGCTGACGGGCCGCATGAAGGCGCCAAGATGCAGCTTGCGTGTCGTGCTCATCGCATGTCCTTTTACAATCCTGCCTGTGAGGGGAACAGTCTGTGGCTCGTTTGCATATGGGGTGGTCAGCTTTGCTGGAGAAGGCCCATGCGCCGCGAAATGAAACGTTCCATCGCCGACAATCCGTCATAGATCATGACGGCGAGAACACCGACGATCAGACCGCCCTGCAGGACAAAGGAAAGGTTGTTGGATTGCAGCCCGGCAATGATCACTTCGCCCAGCGTTTTGGCGGCAACCGTTGAGCCGATGGTGGCCGTCGCCAGATTGATCGTCACCGAGAGGCGTATGCCGGCAAGAATGATCGGCATCGCCAGCGGCAGCTCGACTTTGACAAGCCGCTGCCAGCCGGTCATGCCGACGCCGCGCGCCGCATCGGTGACGGTCGGCGGCAGGGTGGTCAGGCCGGTCAGCGAATTTTCGAAGATCGGCAGCAATCCGTAGAGAAACAGCGCGATCAGCGTGGGCTTTTCACCAAAGCCGACGGCGGGGACGGCAAGGGCGAGCACGGCCACGGGCGGAAATGTCTGGCCGATGTTCACCAGACTGCGGGACAGCTGCAGAAACTCCGCGCCGAAGGGGCGCGTGACCAGAATGGCCAGCGCGACGGCCACAATGGTTGCGCCCGCCGTTGCAATGGCAACGGTGCGCAGGTGGAGCAGCGTCAGGGTCAGCAGGCTGCCCTGATTGTAGATCACCGGAGCATTGTTCTGCGTCAGCGGGCGAAAGATGGGTTCAAACCAATCGGGCCGCAGGAGAAACACGATCAGCAGCGCCAGAATGCCGATGCGCAGAATGGTGGGCAGGCGCAGTTTCATGCGGCGGGCCTCGATGCCCGTTTGACCAGGCCATCGACGGTGACCCGGCCGATGGCTTTACCGGCCTCATTGACCACGGGCAGGGCGGGCCGGCCGGACCACAGGAGTTCTGCCAGGGCATCGCGCTGGGTGGCGGAGGCCGGAATGGCTTCGCCTTCGGCCGTGCCGGGTTCCACCGCATCACCTGCGGGACTGAGGGACAGGAAGCGGAACGGCCGGTCGCTGGTGCCGACCAGCGTCGCGACGAAATCGGTTGCGGGATTGGCGAGAATTTCTGCGGGCGTCGCATATTGCAGCAGATTGCCGCCATCCATCACCGCGATCTTGTGGCCGAGATGGATCGCTTCCTCCATGTCATGCGTGACGAGGATGATCGTGGTGCCGAACCGCTTCTGGATGGCGAGCAGGTCCTCCTGCGCCTTCGACCGTATGACGGGATCGAGCGCGCCAAAGGGCTCGTCCATCAACAGGACATTGGGTTCGGCTGCCAGTGCCCGGGCAACGCCGATGCGCTGCTGCTGGCCGCCGGAGAGTTCATGCGGATAGCGCGGGCCGAATGTTTCCGGGTCGAGCTGGAACAGGGCGAGCAATTCACGCACGCGGGCATCGATTTTGGCCTTGTCCCAGCCGAGAAGCTCGGGAACGACGGCGATATTCTGCGCCACGGTGCGATGCGGGAAAAGGCCATGCCCCTGAATGGCGTAACCGATGCGGCGGCGCAGTTCGTATCCGGGGAGGGTGCGGTTGTCCTCGCCATCGAGCTTGATCACGCCCGCTGTCGGTTCGACCAGCCGGTTGATCATGCGCATCAGCGTTGTCTTGCCCGAGCCCGACGTGCCGACGATAACGGTGATCGTTCGCGGCTGGACGACCAGCGAGACGTCGTTGACGACCGTTGCAGCACCATAGCGCTTGGTGATGTTCTCGATTTCAATCATGCGGATGTCCTCGAGTGAAAGGGGGAACTGAGTTCGACTGCCGCATCGAGAATGATGGCCGCGGCAAAGGCGAGAAGCACGGTGGGAACGGCCCCGAGCAGAACCAGGTCCATGGCGGTCTGGCCGATGCCCTGAAACACGAAGACACCGAAACCGCCGCCGCCAATCAGCGCAGCAATGGTGGCAAGGCCGATATTCTGCACGAGGACGATGCGCACGCCTGTGAGGATCACGGGAAAGGCCAGGGGAAATTCCACCCGGAACAGGCGCTGCCATTCCGTCATGCCGACACCGCGGGCGGCGTCATTGGCCTGTGGCGGCACGCCGGCCAGACCGACCACCGTGTTGGCCACCACCGGCAGCAGGGAATAGAGAAACAGTGCGACGAAGGCGGGTGCCATGCCGATGCCCTTGATGCCGATTTCCGCAGCACCCGGCACGTGTGCCGCAATCCAGCCGAGCGGGGCGATCAGAATGCCGAACAGAGCGATGGAAGGGATCGTCTGGACGATATTGAGAACATTCAAAACGACAGCGCGCAGCTTCTGCACCCGGTGACACAGGACGCCAAGCGGTATGCCGACGATCACGGCAGCGGCGAGCGAACCGAGTGCCAGCGTCACGTGCTTGCTGGCCTCCGCCCAGAAACTGTCGGCACGGGCGCTGTATTCCTTGAGAATCGACAACTTGTCCCAGCTTCCGGTGAACAGGACAAAGCCGAGGAAGGCCCCGGCCAGAACCAGGACAAGGATGCGGAACGGCGGTGTCGGGCGCAGACGCGTCAAGGCATCCGCCGCAAGCAGGGCGAAGGCAAAGAGCAGCAGCCAGAAGCCCGATGCGGGAGATACGCGCGCGTAGGTGTTGCCAGGCGGTGTCAGATGGTCGGCCGCCGTGCCGATCAGCAGCAGCAGGGCGGCCAGGGCGGCAAAGCTGGCTGCCAGCCGCAGTGTCGAGGGCGTGCGGAACAGTCCAATGAGAACGGCTGCTGCAATGACCGCCAGAAGCGTGGGGCCCGCCCAGGAGGGCAAGGCCGCCAGCAGCGTTTGCGGTTCACCGGCGACGATCCGGTTGGCACGGAACGTGGCGAAGGGTGCCGCCGCCACGGCATATCCGGCGATCAGGGCAATCGCGACACCGAGTTTGTCCAGACGCACGGCATGGCCTCCTTTTCGCCGGAACAGGGTGAGATTCCGATTGGCGCACCCTATCCCGGCAAAGAGCGGATTTACTTGAGGAAGCCGTTTTTCTTCAGAAAGTCTTCCGCAACGGCCTTTGCCGGTTCACCGCCAACCTGTACGCGGCCGTTGAGTTCCTGCAGCGTGACAAGATCAAGCTTTTCGAACACCGGCTTCAGCAGGGCTTCGATCTGCGGATGTTCCTTCAGAACCGCTTCGCGAATGATCGGCGCCGGCTGGTAGACCGGTTGAACACCCTTGTCATCCTGAAGAACCACCAGCCCGGATGGCGCAATGCCGCCATCGGTGCCGTAAACCATGGCCGCATTGGCACCGTTGGTCTTGTTGGCCGCAGCGGCAATGGTCGCGGCGGTATCGCCGCCGGAGAGCGTGATCAATTGTTCGGGCTTCAGCTTGAAGCCGTAGGTTGTCTGGAACGCCGGCAGGGCTGCAGCCGAATTGACGAATTCGGAGGAGGCGGCAAGCACCACCGTTCCGCCCTTGGTGACATATTTGCCGAAGTCGGAAAGGGTTGCCAGCTTTTCCGCGTCCGCCACTTCCTTGCGCAGGGCAATGGCCCAGGTATTGTTGGCGGGCGAGGGTGTCAGCCAGACGATCTTGTTGGCATCGTAGTCGAGTTTCTTGGCGGTCTGATAGGCCTTGGCCGCGTCTTTCCAGGCTGGATCATCGGCCTTCTCGAAGAAGAACGCGGCATTGCCGGTATATTCGGGATAGATGTCGATTTCCTTGGCCGTGATCGCCTTGCGCACGATCGGGGTGGCGCCCAGTTGGATTCGATCGGTCGTTGGAATCTTATTCGCGTTGAGAACGGCCAGGATAATGTTGCCGAGGACACCGCCTTCGGTATCGATCTTGGAAGAAACAACGACCTGCGCACTGGCAGATCCGAGAGAAAGCGCCAGAGCAAGCGCCACGCCGAGAAAGGTTTTGCTGGTAGACATTCTTTTCGTTCCCTTTGCATATCCCGAGTTGAGGCGACCTTTTAATCACGATTACAGTGATCGGTCCGGGCATTTATTTTCGCGAAAAGATCATGCAACGAAAAATTTGCAGCTTTTCGTTCGCCCGTGAGCTTGTCCTATTTCAGGCGATGTCTCAAGCCTGATATGTCAGCATTTATCACCGGAATGGCAGGAGTGTGCCGGGCGGACTCAGGCGACCGCCGTGCATATGGCGGCAAAGTGAATGCTTGCCGCCATCAGAACGAAGCCGTGCCATATCGCATTGTGAAAGGGCAGCCGTTCCAGCATATGAAAGATGACGCCGAAGGAGTAGACGAGGCCGCCGGCGAGGATCAGCCACAAGACCGTGGCGGACAGGGCAATCGTCAGTTCCTGATAGGCGGCAACGCCGCTCCATCCCAGGGCGAGATAGAGAACAATGGAAAGCCTGTCGAACCTGTTGGGCATCAACAGCTTCAACAGGACGCCGGCTATGGCAATCGACCAGACGATGGACAGAAGCCACCACGTGCCACTCTTGGCCATGAGGGGGGTGTAGGTACCGGCGATCAGCAGATAGATGGCCGAATGGTCAAAGCGCCGCAGAACCCCCTTGGTCGGGGAAATCGGCCATATGTTGTACATCGCCGACAGGGCCATGGAGAGAACGAGGGTCGCCAGATAGATGGCGGTTGCCGCATAGGCGCCGGCGGTTGCTTCCTCCGGAACAAAGGCAAGCAGCAGAATCGATCCGATGATTGCCAGCGTGACACCTGCTATATGGACGACGCCATCGGCCCACAATTCTGCCACGCTATAGTTGCGGAAGGTGAATACCGGCAGCGGGCGGGGCGAGGAGATGGGCAATGCGGCGTCCTTGATAAAACAGTTTTTCCGGAGATTAGGCGTTTATCCCATATAACAACGAAAGACCGTGCTGCGTAAATGCCGCATAAATGTGTCTCGGCGGCAAGGATCCATTCAGCAACTGCAGATTGATCTGCGCACCTGCGGACGGTTATTCGCAGGCGATTCTTTCGATCTCGTCCGATTGCTTTTTCTCCGGCCATTTTCTTGTTATTTGCCGGACATGTTTGATAAAGTAGTATTTTAACAAAACTCGTTCGTAATCATTTGAAATCTTGTAATAATTTGTCATGTTTGGTGAATATTTTCCCCGAACGATTCTGGTTGGTTACTTCTCAAATTTAAGCCATAATCATTTCATCACATGGGAAGACTATGGGTTCTGGGGAAACCTGTAGTTGGTGACAGTTTCTGAATCTGCACTGTTGAAATTGAGGGAGTTCAAAAATGACTATCACTCGGAATCTCATACTCGCCGGAATTATTGGCGCGGCATCATTTACGGTTGTACCAGCCTATGCACTGACCGCGAAGGAATGCAGCGTCAAATATCAGGCGGCCAAAACAGCCGGTACGCTCGGCAGCGTGAAGTGGAACGACTTCCGTAAGACCCAGTGCGCCGATGCTTCACCGGCCGCTGCAGCAGCGCCGGCGGCTCCTGCAGCCACGACCAAGCCCGCTGCCAAGGCGACAGCCGCAGCACCCAAGGCCGCTGCGCCAGCCGCTGCAGCCGCACCGGCTGCGACAGGCCTGAGCATGAAAGAGTGCAGTGCCAAGTATCAGGCTGCAAAAACCGCCGGTACACTCGGCAACGTGAAGTGGAATGACTTCCGTAAGACCCAGTGTGCCGCCGGTGCAACGGCAGCAGCTGCTGCTCCTGCCGCTGCCGATGAGACGGCACCAACACCGCAGACGGCGACCTACAAGGATGAACCGCCGGCAGCCACCACCGCTGCTCCAAAGGGCGTTGTTTTCCCGAGCGCCGTTTCCAGCACATATTCCACCGCAAGGGCCGGCAAGGCCCGTATGCAGACGTGCCTTGAGCAGTATTACGCCAACAAGCAGAACAACACGCTTGGCGGCCTCAAGTGGATCCAGAAGGGCGGCGGCTATTACAGCCTCTGCAATTCCCGCCTGAAGGGCTGATCACGGCAAACCAAAACAGAAAGCGGGATGAATGTCCCGCTTTTTCCTTTTGAGCCTATCGGCTGAAGTCTTTCGCTTTTTCCGTGCCTGCCGGATCGGGCAGGAGCAGTGCGGGACTTTCCCCCGCGCCCGGACTATGCCGGAGAATGTGAACGCGGTTGTCCGCATCGCGGTGGATGGAATAGACCAACTCACCGTCAAAACGCCTTTCCACCTTCCTGCTCTCGATGCGAAAGCGCAGCGTCAGCGCCACCAGCCCCAGCACGAAGGCCGGCGGGACGATCAGCCACAGAATTTTGAGCCAGTCGGATAGCGACTGGTACGTATCGAACAAATCCTGCCAGAAATTGTAGTTGTCCATGTGCACTCCCTTGTCTCGCGAGGAAAGCGGTCACCCGAGGTTTAGCCTCTGGTGACCGGGGAGTTAGAAAATCGCCAAGAGACGACCGCCACGGCCTTTAAGCCGAAGCTCTGGACATACGCCGGGGCCTCCCCGGCCATAGGGCTGAGGAGGTGCCTTTGCGGTCGACACCGACCGCTCTTGGAAGGAGTTTCTACGCCCCAAGACCGATCCATTTCGACCGGTCTCATCGCGGACCATAGTGGGAAAATTATGCGGGCGGAAGGGGTTAGGGTGTCTGTTTGTATATTGATGGCTGCAAAACCTCTGGCGCGTGGTTCGACAAGCTCACCATGAGGGAGAGTGAGAATTGCAGGGCGTTATATTCTGCAACCTCTGCGATTAGCATTGCAGCCCACCCAACTCCCTCATGGTGAGCTTGTCGAACCACGAACCACGAACCACGCGCAAAAAACCTGCACCGGGAACACCTGAACCGGACGAAAATGCCCTAGCCGTAAACCACGCGGTTGCGGCCCTGATGCTTGGCTGAATAGAGATATTTGTCGGCCACCGCCAAGGTTTCCTCGAGCGATTGTCCGGGGTCATGCAGGGCAATGCCGATGCTGACGGTGGTTGGCGTTTTGTCGAGTTCCAGTTCCCGGCCGATGGTGCGGGCTGCAATGAGGATTTTATGCGAGATCCAGTTGGCTCGGCCAAGATCCGCATCGGTCAGAAATACGGTAAATTCCTCGCCGCCGATCCGCGCCGCCAAATCCCGTCCGCCGATGTTCGCCTTGATCACCTGGCCGATCTCATGGATGACCTCGTCGCCGGTGGCATGGCCAAACCGGTCGTTGATTGCCTTGAAATGATCGGCGTCGATGTAGAGGAGGGCCCCGGCACTGTCCATGGGCCTCGATGCGAGAAACAAGCGCTGCGTCTGCAGATAGAATTCCGCCCGGTTGAGAAGCCCGGTCAGATCGTCACGGCGGGATTCCAGATCAAGCTGCGCGGCAAGCTGCTTCAGCTTGAAGTTCAGGCCGATGAGGAATGCACCGAGGGGGAGGCTGACCAGCACAACGATGACGGTGGTGACGCCGACAACGCGATAGGGCGTCTGCAGGCCAATCACGAAAAAGGCCAGAGCAGCCAAAATATCTGACGATATGGTGGCCATGCCAACCATGATCGCGACCTGTCTTAAGGGCGAGAGAGCGCCGAATTTGGTCATCCATAGAGCGTAGATGTTCATCTCATTTGCCGGGCCGGTTGAAAACATCGGTATTCAAGCCCGAAACAAATGAAGAAAGCCATGCCCGCTTGTGTTTAATTCGAATTATTCTGTTCGGAAATGGCCAGCACCCTAACTGTCCAGGGCGTAACTGATGCGCACGGTGGTTCCGACATCGGGCGTCGAGGTGATTTTGAACTTGCCGGCCATGGTTTTCACCAGTTCCATGCAGTTGGTCAGTCCGAGACCAAGATGAACGCCTGCCTTGGTTGAAAAGAACGGCTCCTTGGCCTTGGCAAGCGTCGACGGGCTCATGCCGATGCCGTTGTCGGCAACGACCAGTATCAGCCGCGGGCGCTGCAGAAAGCGCCGGTGGATACTGGCCTTGATGGCAATGACGGGGGTGGCGCGGGTGGCGACGGCATTGATCGCATTGCGGACAAGTTCGTCGATGATCAGGTGGAACTGCGACGCCGGAATAAGCGAATTGCGCGCGGCCTGATCGATGTCCAGCTGCAGGTTGACCGCGCTCTTCGACACGATGTCCGCAAGCAATTCGCCCAATGGCACCTTGCGGAACTGCGTCTTGGAGTGCCCGATCATCATCAATCCCTCATTGATGCTTTCAAGCTCGGCAATGGTGTTGCGGGCCGCCGCGGTCATTTCAGAGGACGGAATGGCGTTGTTGCCGACATAGCCGAGAAAAAGGCGCAGGGCGGCAATCCGCGTCCGGGTCATGTGGGCAAACAGGGTGGAGAAAGAGCGGATATGCTGATCCTTGCGCCGCGCCAGAAGGCTGCGCTGATGCATGAGCAATCCCACCAGGATAAGTGCGCCGGCGGCGCCCAGGAGCTTGTTTCTGGCGACATCCGCGGCAATTGTCGCGGTTCCCTGAAGGGTGATGCTGTGAGCCAGTGTCGAACCGGCAGTGCGAAAAATGTCCGTTTCGATTGTCTGTATGGTTTTCAGCGCCTTGTCGAACTGGTTTCCCGCCTTGATCTGCGGAACCAGTACGGTGTCCACCGTCGAGATCGTCTTTTGCAGGGCCGCAATATCGGGTGCATCGAGGAACCGGTCGGCATAGTCCAGCTGCTGCAGCGATTTGAGGTTGAAGTTCATGAGCGTGACCTCCGACAGCAGGCGCGGCTCGACTTCACCTGTCCGGGTTGCCAGCGTCAGGTAACCCTTGATGCTGGCAATCTTTTCGCGCGCCTGCGAAGCCCGGACCTGGACCTCGAAGCTCTGGCTCATGATTTCGTTTGACTGGATACGATACGTGTCCGCCCGGATGAATGACCAGCAACACACCAAAGCTGCGCTGATCAGAATGATGTAGAAGAGCGGATCGAGGTATTTATCCAGCTTCATGTTCAGTCAACCGGACGGATCGAGGTAACAAACCAAACCCATATGGTGTTGCGTGCGGGGACGTAAGCTTTCGGAAGCTTGGAGAGTGGCCAGACAATATAAAACGGGCCGCCATCATCGAGCGACAACGGTCTGAAATTCTGATCCTTGGTACAGGCCCCGCTTTGCTTGTCGGCATCGGTACAAGCTCTCTCGATTGCGATGATGGGCGCAAATTCAACAACTTCTTCCATCGTGACTTTTACAATGAAATTGTCGAATGCAGCAACTTCGAGATTGGCTTTGTCGCCGATTTTGTATTTCGCAATCATTTCCTGCAGGGAAGGGCCGCGAAAATGCACCTTTGCCCCGTTGGTCCAAGGCGTTTCCGTGACCAGATCATGCATGGGAAATTGCTGCCTCAGTTGCTCCTGGGTAAAGGTCCCCAGAGGCTTGCCTGACGTGTCCTGCATTTGAATGACCGCAGGGTCGTCATTGGCAAATGCCGTGCCGTACCAGAGCGGCGAACCGATCCACAGCGCCGCGAAAAAGAATGCAAGATATTTCCAGGCGCGCGATGCGCCTTTGTCTTCGTTGGAGATGGCGGCAGGGAAGGGTTCTTCCGACACTGCCTTTGCCATCGATTCTTCAGTTTTTTTAATGTCCAGAGCCAACCCCATTATAACCCCTTTGGTAGGAGCCCGGTTTTTAAAAGCTTTGCGCGTGCTCGCTTGTAGTATTTTTCTGCCGATGCCGCGTCTATATCAAAGCGTTCCCCAAGCTGTTCGTATATTTCCTTGCGGCTGATCCCCGACGGTCTTTGTCGCATCCAGCCGAGTATTTCCTGTTCACGCGGCGTGAGGCCGGAATGGTAAAATTCCGGTGGAGCCGTTGTTTCATTGGACAACCTCACGCTGTAACCCCGTTCTGCAACCTCCTGCAGAACGTCTACGAGGGCTCCGGGCCTTATATTGTTCTTGGCCAGGTAGCCAACCACGCCAAGTTTCTGACAATGCTCCCATTCTTCATCCGTATCGGAACCCGTGACGACAAAATGGATTGCGTCCGGTGAAAGATCGAGGATGACTTGTACAACGTCCAAGCGGTCGTCCTGCGATTTGGGATCATAGCCGGGCATGCCGGGGTCAATGACCACAAGGTCGAACTGATGCGACTCCAGCAGGTCCAGCGCAATGGTGACATTGGCCGCGCCGTGAACAATGGATGCCGGCAACGCTGCCTGCAATTCATGGATCAGGGCCAGCCTCATGAGGTGTTGATCTTCAATGACCAGCACATGTGTATGCTTGGACGTTTGTTCCGACATCGCTCTCACGCGTACCAACAGTTGCACGCCACTCTGTTCAAATTACAGCAGTTGCGTCTACAGAGTAGTGCGATTTATACAAAGCGCAAAATAGGGACAGGGTTGTCCCTATTTTTCCAAGCACAACCGCATAGTGTTCCGACCGAAACGCGAAACGGTGCATTGAGTTGCATTGAGAGGGTATGCGGCGTGACTTTGGCTATCATTACCATCGATGGTGTCCGGGTTGATCCGACCGAACGCGTTGCTTCGATTGCAACTGTGCTTGAATGGCACAGGCATTCCAGACGTGAATTGCAATGGATTGTCCGGACATGCACCGATCGTGCGGACTCCGAACAGGACAACGCATCGTCAGACCGGCGCCTGGCGGCGGCAACCGACGCGGAACATCGTGCGCGCGTTGCCATGTTGAGGTATCCGGCAAAAACGCTGGAAGAATTTGCGGCGAAGGCACAGCATATCTGTTCTCTTCTGCTGGAGGACGATGACAGTTTGGACAAGTATGAACTGTTTTCAATCCTGCAGAGGCTGATCGCACAACCACAGTCGGAATGCCAGTAAATCGAACCGGTACATGCGGTGCAATTCTGGTCCTGCACGCCTGACAGGACTTCGCATCGCATAGGAAAATGCCTCCTCAAGTGCCTCCATTTTCGAGGGAATCGACCACTATGCCGAGCAATTGGGATAAATCCCAACCTATAGATGCCCATCCGGAAACCGCAAAACTGATCCAGGGTGCGGAAGCGGTCATTCAACAGGAGATCGGACCGCTGGCCGCGCTCTGCGACGCGCTGCGCCTGCGTCTGGATTCGTACCACAGTGCCGCCAATCCGGCTGAGCGTCTCGAGCGATGGCGGCTTGCAGTCGTCCTGCACAGCGAGATCATGGAAGTCTGGAAATCGGCATTTCTGAATGCGCGGGCCGCCGTGGATGCCTATCTCTCCAACTGTGATCTGGCCACTTTTTTCTCCTGCCGCGAAATTCTCGTGGCATCCCTGCATGGGCGCTGCAAGCCGTCCGTCGGCATTGCATTGTCGGTGATGCAATTTGAAAGTGAGCGCAACCTGCGCAGATTGGCAGATGCTTCGCCCGATATGGTGACGCACAACGAGCCTGTCGACCGGCGATTCCTTCGGGCGGCGGCTGCGGGCCGGCATCGATAATTTTTGCCCCGTTTTTCCCGAGGGGTGCACAAGGCCTGCCGTCCGGCAGGCCTTTTTGCTTTTAGCGCATCGTCCGGGTGTTTGACTTTACTAGACGACTGGTCTATTCTAGTGGGATGGGTAAGATCGACACACGCGCCGTACTGATTGAGGAAGGGCTGAAAGCCCTGCTTTCGCACGGCTATGAAGGGGCGGGCATCGGCCCCGTGCTCAAATCGGCTGGTGTGCCGAAGGGCTCGTTCTACCATTTCTTTGCCAGCAAGGAGGAATTTGCCTCCGCAGTCCTCGGCTTTTACACGGAGGGCAACCAGATCGTCCGGACGCGGATCCTGGGCGATGAAACCCAGACGCCGCTTAAACGCCTGCGTGCCTATTTCGAATATTACGAGCAGGAATTCGCCCGGGAGAATCCGATTGGCGGCTGCCTGCTCGGCAATCTCGCCCAATCGATTGCCGCCCACAGCGACGTCCTCAGGCAGGAACTGCACCAGGCTTTTGCCGCGTGGCAACGCGATTTCCAGACGGTTCTGCGGCAGGCGCGCGCGCAGGGCGAATTGCCCGCGCATCTCGATCCCGACGAGACGGCAGCCTTTCTGATCGATGCCTATGAAGGGGCGCTGGTCCGCATGAAGACGGAAGGCAGCATCGCACCGCTCAAGCGGTTCACGACCATGACGCTCGATTGCTTGCTCACAAACCATCCATAGGAGATTTATCATGTCCCATACAGAGACGACTGGTCTACTACAACGGCATAGCGGCGGAGGGTTTGCGGCATTCGTCAAAACCGCTGCGATGGCTATCTGGAACATCTATCTGCGTTATCGCGGAGAACGGGCGGGCGATCCGAGGGTCAGCAAGCTCAGCGATCATCTGCTCGACGATATCGGGATAACGCGGGAGCAAGCCCGGGAAATTGATCGCCGTCGCCGCTGATTGGGCCGCAGCCTCATGGGCCCGCCGGTCATCGACACGCGGTACGCCGCCCGTGCGAATCCCTTCCATGGATTCACGACTTGGCTCTACAACGTCGGTGATCGCTCCGCCCAAGCTTTGGTCGCTTGGCAGATATCCATCGCTCGGGCGTATGCGGGCCGTGCCGTCGTGCGGGCGAGATAGGCACGCTCGACTGAACCCGGGGTATAGTTGCTGGTTCGCAGACCAAGCAAGAGAGCGTAGCTCACTGAAATGTCAGCAGCGGTAAACTGGTCGCCGGCGAGAAACGGGCGATCTGCGAGACGCCGGATGACCAATCCCAGCCGACTATGAAAGGTCTCCAGTGCCCAGCTCGTGACCCGGGCATTTCGCTCTGCTTCGGGCGCGAGCGCACGACCAACGAAGACGGCATTCATTGGCCCAGCGAGCCCAGCCTCTCCCAAATGGAGGAACTGCAGATACGCGGCGAAACCCGGATCATCCGGGGCGACGGCGAGAGGGCTCGGGCCGTGGCGGGCGAGCAGGTATTCGAGGATCGCGATCGATTCGACCATGGTCGTCTCGCCGTCCTGTAGCGCCGGGATAAAGCCAGCGGGGTTGATGGCAAGAAAATCGGGATCATTCCCGACAGTGAGCAGATCGACCGGGCGCAACCGATACGCCACTCCCAATTCCTCGAGCAGCCAAACGATACGGAACCCACGACCTTCGCCATAGACAGTGAGCATACTTGAGCGTCCTTACGTTGGCTTAAGCGCTTCATTCGCAGGAGCGAGATTTCTGCATATACTGCTATCGCCCGGCCGCGATATGCGCAAGGCTCGTCACATACGCGGCATCATGCAGCGCCGGTCCTCCGTTTACGGCGTAGCCTGTTTTCGCGGTTTCCGGGCCATTTTGCCGGTTCGCACTGCAATTTTTTCCTCAGCACAATCATACGCGTAGCTCTTCCGACGGAGCAAACACCCGATGCATATTGAAGTTTGTATTTACAGATAGACTCAAAAGATATATCGTTTGTGCATGAAAGGAGAATTTGCAATGTTTGGAAATTGTCATCACGAACGGCATGAACGCGATGAGCGTTTTGTCATATATGGCATGGGACGCGGCTTTGGCCGCCACGGCGGCGGTCACGATGGCCCCGGCGGCGGCGGACGTTTCGGCCGCAGGGGCGGCGGCGGCAGGGTGTTTGCATCGGGCGACCTGCGTCTGGTTCTGCTGGCACTGGTCGCTGAGCGGCCGCGCCATGGCTATGAGTTGATCAAGGACATCGAAGAGTTGTTCGGCGGCGCCTATGCGCCGAGCCCCGGTTCTGTCTATCCGTCCCTGACTTTCCTCGAGGAAATCGGGCAGGTAACGGCAGCGGCGAGCGAAGGCTCGAAAAAGCTCTATACCATCACGGAGGAGGGGCTTGCCTATCTCGCCGAGAACAAGAACCTGGTGGATGCGGTCCGCACGCGGATGGGCATGGTTGCCCGTTCCATGGCCGGACAGCGCGCACCGGAGGCCATTGCCCACGCGATGGACACGCTGCGCACCGCGCTCCACCTGCACAGTCACGGCTGGGATGCGGAAGAGGCGGACCGGGTTCGCAAGATCCTCGAGCAGGCGGCGCTGGACATAGAATCAGGCAAGAAAAAAGACTGATGTTTAAACCCATGCGGCGCCGGAAGCGGCGCCGCTTGGGAGTTCATGCAAGGGAATTCAGGCCTGGCGTCTTGTCATCGACAGAACGGAGCCGGGTGTGCCTGCGTCAGACAGTGCGGCAGCGCGGGCAACATCGATGCCGGTTGCAACCACCGATACCCGGAATACGCCTTCCAGCGCATCGTCAAAGGTCGCGCCGAGAATGATGTTGGCCTGATCGTCGACTTCTTCGCGGATACGGGTTGCGGCTTCATCGACCTCGAACAGGGTCATGTCGCGTCCGCCGGAAATCGATACCAGGACGCCCTTGGCACCCTTCATCGATTCCACGTCGAGAAGCGGATTGGCGATTGCAGCTTCGGCGGCCGCCTGTGCGCGGCCTTCGCCGGTGCCTTCGCCCGTTCCCATCATGGCGCGGCCCATGTCGCGCATGACCGAGCGCACGTCGGCAAAATCCAGATTGATCAGGCCTTCGCGGACCATCAGATCCGTGATGCAGGCAACACCGGAATAGAGAACGCGGTCGGCCGTGGCAAAGGCATCGGCAAAGGTCGTGGACGCGTTGGCGACGCGGAAAAGGTTCTGGTTGGGGATGACGATCAGCGTATCGGCGCTGTCGCGCAGTTCTTCCAGACCTTCTTCAGCCATGCGCATCCGGCGCGTGCCTTCAAACGAGAATGGCTTTGTCACGACGCCAACCGTCAGGATGCCGGCCGAGCGGGCTGCGCGGGCAATGACCGGCGCTGCGCCGGTTCCGGTGCCGCCGCCCATGCCTGCCGTCACGAAGCACATGTGCGTGCCGGCAAGATGATCCATGATTTCGTCGATGCTTTCTTCCGCGGCAGCCCGTCCGATTTCCGGATGCGAGCCTGCGCCAAGCCCCTGCGTCACATTGGCGCCGAGCTGGATCAGCCGGCTTGCCTTGGACATGGCCAGTGCCTGGGCATCCGTATTGGCCACAATGAACTGCGTGCCCTGCAGGTTTTCACGGATCATGTTGTTAACCGCATTGCCGCCGCCGCCGCCGACACCGAACACGGTGATATTCGGCTTCATCTCGGAAATTTCCGGCTTCTTGAGGTTAATTGACATCGTGCAATCCTTATTCCCGGCCGATCGTCTGTATCGGCGTGCAGGTACGTAATGTTATGACGGAGCTCACTCGGAGAATCAAAGCCTCTCCGTACCCCAATGTCCGGCAAAGAATCAGACAGCGGGTTTCGGCGCAAGCCCTGAAATGGCATATCGCCCGGATGGGTTGTCAAAAGTATGTCCGGAACGACGGGCGAAAGGACATCGCGGATGCAATGTCCTTGAGATTGACGCAATAGTTCACGAAGGAACCATCCCGGCACTCTGATGTTTCCCTCCACAGTTTCTGATCAGGAGAATTGGCCTATGGAACTTGATCCCCAAAACGCTGTCACCGCCATACAGACCGGTATTCACCAGGCAAGCGCGCTTGTTGTCACCTATTCATTCTCGGTCCTTGGCGCCATATTGCTGCTGGTGATCGGCTACATCGTTGCCGGACTGGTGGAACGCTGGCTTTATGCCGGATTGGGGAAGGTCGGCGGCTTCGACCTGACACTGCGCCGCTTCTTTTCAAAAATTGCCCGCTATGCGGTTCTGGGACTGGTGGCGGTCATGGTGCTCGGCCAGTTCGGCATTCAGACCGCGTCGGTCATTGCCGCCATCGGCGCTGTCGGCCTGGCCATCGGCCTTGCCCTGCAGGGGACCCTGCAGAATATCGCGGCCGGCATCATGCTCCTGGCCTTGCGGCCGCTGCGTATCGGGGAATATGTCGAAGTCGGCAGCATTTCCGGCACGGTGGAGGAAATCGGGCTGTTTGCCACCCGCTTGCGGGCTGCGGACGGCGTCTATGTCCTCGCGCCCAATTCAACCCTTTGGACCCAGCCCGTCAAAAACTACACGCGCAACGGTGTCCGCCGCAATGACATTACACTCGGTGCCGATCATGGCGAGGATATCGACCGGATGCGCAAGAGCCTGGTGGCGCTGACCGCCAATGACAAACGCATTTTGCGGGATCCGGCCCCGCAGGTCTTCGCCTCGGATCTCACGGATGAATCCATGGCCATCACCCTGCGATACTGGACATCGGCCAGCGACTTCGCCGCGGTGAAAGCCGATTTGACCATGGGAACGGGAGAACTGTTCTACGACAGGAAGCCGGCAGATCAGCAAGCCGCAGGCATTTGAACGGAACAACATCCCTCGCTTGGCGTTTCCCTTGGTGAGCATGCATTTTAACAATGTTCTTTGGGAGGCTATCATGTTTAAACATTTTGCTATTGCAGCCATTGCGGCGGCGACAGTCCTGTCGGCGGCCCCGTCTTTCGCGCAATCACTCGAAATCGGGCCGGGCGGTGTGCGTCTTGTCGAACCGGGTGCCGAGCGGCCCATGCGGCGCGGCATGGATATCAGCGAGCGTGAAGCAGTGCGGATCGCCCGCGCCGAAGGTTTGCGTAACGTGGATAATATTGACCGGACGAGGTCCCGTTTCATCGTGGAGGGGACAGACCGGCGCGGCAATGATGTTCGCGTCAGCGTCGACCGGCGCACGGGCGAAGTGATTTCCGTCGACTAGCCGGCCTTCGATCTGCATCTGACGATTTGTTGACTTGAATTGCTGCCGGTTGGCGGCTAGGACAGCCATGCACAGGACGACCTGTGTCATGGTTGCGCATGGGGACGGCCCCGTTATCTCGATTGAAGGAGATGATGGTGTCCCACACCGGACTGAATTTTTCCTATTTGACTGTCGCCGTTCCAGCCAGCTCTCATCGTCAGACCGGGCGAGGTCTGTAATGGCTGGCCCTATCGAACAATTCGAAATCAAGCCGCTTGTCCGCCTGACCGAGATCGCGGGCCATGAGATCAGCTTCACCAACTCGGCCGCCTATATGGTTCTGACCGTTGCTGTTTCCAGTGCGTTCCTGATGATTTCCACACGCAAACGCAGGCTCAATCCGGGGCGTCTGCAATCCACGGCGGAGATGCTGTACGAGTTCGTCGCCGGCCTGCTGCGGCAGAACGCGGGTGAACTGGGGATGCGGTTCTTTCCGTTTGTCTTCTCGCTGTTCATGTTCATCCTCGTGGCAAACCTGATCGGCATGTTTCCGTACGCCTTTACGGTGACCAGCCAGATCATTGTCACCTTTGCCCTGGCAATTCTCGTTTTCCTCACGGTCACCATTTACGGCTTCCGGCGGCACGGCTTGAAATTCCTGCGGCTGTTCATGCCGTCTGGCGTGCCGGTTGTCCTCGCACCGGTGATTATCCCCATCGAGATCATCTCCTACCTGTCACGCCCGCTCAGTCATTCGGTGCGCCTGTTTGCGGTGATGCTGGCAGGACACATCACCCTGAAAGTGTTTTCCGGCTTTGTGGCTGATCTGGTTGATGCGGGCGGCGTCGGGCTTCTGGCCGCCGTTCTGCCGCTGGCCATGGCCGTCGCCCTGACCGGTCTTGAACTGCTGATGTCCTTCATCCAGGCCTACGTCTTCGCCATGCTGACATGCATGTATCTGAACGACGCGCTTCATCCCGGCCACTAAAACCACCACCCCTGTGAAAGGAACGATCATGGCATGGATCTATCTTGCCCTTGCTGGCCTGTTTGAGGTGATTTGGGCTTCCACAATGAAACAGTCCGATGGTTTCACACGGCTTGTGCCGAGTGTTATCACCATCGTCACGATGATCATCAGCTTCGGCTTGCTTGCCGTGGCGATGAAATCCCTGCCGCTCGGCACCGCCTATGCCATCTGGACGGGTATCGGAGCGGTTGGCGCATTCCTCGTCGGCATATTCTTCCTCGGCGAAGCGGTCACGCTTTTCCGGCTTGCAAGCGTCGGCTTCATCGTTGCGGGACTGATTGGTCTGAAACTATCGACGCTGTAGGCAATGTTGCGAAACCCGGCGCAGATGAGCACGATCACGATTTTGCGGTATCGGTCGCCGGTGTTTCGGCGCGGACGTCAACCGGTGTCTGCACAGTCTTGCCGCGCATGTTCACGATCACAACCCCGGCCAGGATGAGCATGCCGCCGAGGACCGTGCTCATTTTCGGTGGTTCGCCGGCAATGAGCCAGGCGATCAGCATGGCGATGGGGGCAATGAGGTAGAGAAAGTTTCCGGCCCGGGCGACGCCAAACGTGCCGAGCGCATAGGCCCAGCAAACCAGGCCGATTGCGGTGGGAAAAATGCCGAGGAAGCCGATCCAGCCTCGCACGGCAAGCGATGCATTGCCGGTTTGCGCTATGGCCTGCGACAGCCATGGCGAAAGCGCGAGCGCAGCTGATATAAACATGATGGCCGCCACATGCAGGGCACCATAGCGCGAAACCAGCTGGCGCTGCACCGTGAAGCCCGTTGCCGAGCACAACGCAGCGCCAAGTACAAAGGCGGCACCTGAGTTCAGGGTCAGCCCGCCAGCCTGTGCGCTGGCTATCAAGCCAATGCCGATAATGCACAACAGGGTTCCGCCCCAGGCTATGGGCGGGAACCGCTCCTTCAGGAGCACGACGGCGAATGTCGCCATCCAGAGCGATTCAGTCTTGATGAGGAAACTTGCCGCGCCCGCCGCGACAGTTTGCTGTCCGATATTCAGGAGGACGCTGTAACCGGCGCCGCCCACAATGCCACAGCCGGCACAGAGCAGGAGATGAGGCAGCGGCATGCGGGCAGGGCGCTTCCAGACCAGCCATATCGCCGCCAGCAGTGCGGCGATGGCATAGCGGATCGATGCGAGTGGCAAGGGCTCCAGTTGTGTGAGCGCAAGCTTGATTGCGGGAAAAGCTGTCGCCCAGACGAGAATGGTCGTGGAGATAGCCAGGATCGGTAAAAGTGCGGGGCGGGATGAGGTCATGGGGAGACAGTAAAACACGTTCCAGACTTGACATAGAGTGCTGATATGGCGTGAGCTGTGAGAATGAAGCACAGCTCAGATCTTCCGTCCTTCGACGCCATACAGGCGGTTCTATCGTCCAATCGCACCGGCTCGTTCTCCGGTGCCGCCGATGAACTCGATTTGACGCATGGAGCTATCAGCAGGCGCGTCGCCATTGTCGAGGCATGGGCGGGGACGGCATTGTTCGAACGGCATGGGCGCGGGGTTCGCCTGACGATTGAAGGGCAACGGCTTGTGCGGTTGTTCGAGCAGGCGCTTGACCTGATCGATAGCGGGGCCGCCGAATGGCGGGAGAACCGCCAGCCCGAAACCGTCAGGATCAGTGTCCTGCCGTCCTTTGCACGGCTGTGGATTTTGCCGAACCTTGCCAAACTCGAAGGCTCTCCACCCGATCTGCGGATCGAACTGGAGCTTGACCGCCGGTACGCGCCGCTCGGCGAGGTCGACGTGGCGATACGCTATGGCCGCGGTGACTGGAGCGATGGTGTGGCCATGCCGCTCTTCGACGAAGTCCTCCTTCCCGTCGCGTCGCCCGAACTGGCCCTCGTCTTGGGACATGAACCTGAGCCAGGCGATATTCTCCGCCATCCCCTTATCCACGATGCTTATCCCGATGCGTGGCGTATCTGGCTGGCCGAGCGCGGGCACCGGTATCGCCCGCGTCCGCAGGATCGCCGCTATCCGGACTATGATCTGGGTTTGCATGCGGCGGCTGCGGGAAGCGGTGTGGCGCTCCTGCGCGCGCCCTATGGCGAGATATTTGTCCAAAACGGCAGCCTTGTGCCGATTTCCAGCGTTCCGGTAGCCAGCCAATTGAAATTCCATGCCATCACGGAACGGGGGAGCCAACGGCGGGCCGTCCGCACATTGCTGGAGCGCATCCGAGGGCTTTCGGCATCTTGATTGCGCCGTTGACAATCGAACGGCGCTTGGCGAGTCTGGATTAGCACGTTGAGATCAAGCGAGGACGAACCCATGCCGACAACCATCGCCATCATCGGAGCCGGAGCCATGGGCAGCGCCGTCGGGCAACGCCTGATACAGGGCGGAGCCCGCGTCCTTTCCTTTACCGAAGGGCGAAGCCAGCGGACACTGGACCGCGTCCGGGCGGCGGGCATTGAACCGGCAGCCATCGCCGATATCGCAGCGGCCGACCTGATATTTTCCATTGTTCCACCGGCAGAGGCGGTCGGCGTCGCGCACGGGTTCGCACCGGTTTTGTCTGCAGCGGGTGCCAAAGGCACGTTCATCGATTTCAACGCGATCAATCCGCATTCGATGCGCAAAGTCGGATCAGTTCTGTCCGGGACAGGGTGGGATATACTCGATGGCGCCATTATCGGCCTGCCGCCGAAACCCGATAATGCAGGACCGAAATTCTATGTGAGCGGTGGTGACGATGGGATTGTCAACCGTCTTAAGGCGCTCGGCCTGCGGACGCACCGCGTCGACGGTTCGATCGGTGCAGCCTCCGCCCTGAAGATGGTCTATGCCGGCATCAACAAGGGACTGGTCGGGCTTGGAACGACCATGCTGCTGGCCGCAGCCGGATCGGGTTCCGCGGCAAGCCTGCACGCCGAGATGGCGGAAAGCATGCCGGAGCTTCTCGCCCGTTTTCAACACTCAATACCCGATATGTATCCTAAGGCCTATCGATGGGTTGCCGAGATGGAAGAGATTGCCGAATTCCTTGGACCTGACGAGCCCGGCGCGGCGCTTTTCCACGCCATGGCTGAGGTTTTTGCCAGGATCGCCGGTGATCAGAACGGCGATGGACGTCTCGCTTCAACGCTGGATGGTGTGCTTGCCGGGAAGTAAGCCGCAAGGCGAATGACACCCGACGGACAGGTGGTCAAGCATTTCAACCATATCGACAATTTAACACGCTGCACGCCCCATGATGGGTGACAAACGGAAATCCCGATACCATATCTTGAGAAGGACATGGTTCAAGGAGTATTCCGATGCTTTCCGTGTGGCGTGATATCGTCGTTTTCCTGGATGCCTCTCTCCCCGGCGAGAAAGTTGGCGCGCACGCGGCGCGCCTCGCCAAGAAACATGGGGCTTATCTCGTCGGTGTTTATGGTTTGACGCGGGCCGCCTACGGCTCGGCATCCGAAAATTTTGCGCGCGGGTCGGAAGCAATCCGACAGGTGATCGTTCGTCAAAGAAGCGCTGACGAGAACAAACTGATCAGGTCGGGCCGGCACTTCGCCCGGATAACCGAAGCCGAGGGCATCGGTTCCGAGTTTCGTGTTGCATGGCAGGACAGGCTTGACGACCAGAACATGGTCCGCGGCCTGAATGCGGACCTCATCGTTGCCGCGCAACCGCCGCTGGGTGATCTTCCGATGAGCTGGTCGGCCGAACAATTGCTCCTTGCAACGGGAATTCCCGTTCTGGTTGTTCCGCGGGAGTGGGATGGAGGGACTATCGGTGACAAGGTGGTTATCGCCTGGAATGGCAGCCGTGAGGCGCGCCGGGCGGTTTACGATGCCATGCCGTTTATCGTGACGGCAAAGCAGGTCACGATACTGGTCATCGAAAACGGTCGCGCTGCGGCCGATTACAATCATGAGCCGGGCGCGGATCTCCTGAGCCATCTGGCAAGGCACGATGTGTCAGCAACCGTTCTCGTCGTTTCGTCAAATGAACCGGTTGCCCACACGATTGTACGGGAAGCCCGTGGGGTAGGGGCAAATCTGCTGGTCATCGGCGCCTATAGTCACCCGCGCTCCACCGAAATCCTGTTTGGCGGCGTGACGCGATCGCTGTTGTCCAACACCGAACTGCCGATGCTCATATCGCGGTGAGCATTGCGTCAAAGCAGCGGCACCGAAGATGCCATTCTCCTATTTCGGCGTCAGCCGCAGCAGGCGGCCGTTGCTTTCGTCTTCGATCAGCCAAAGCGCGCCGTCCGGTGCCACGGCGACATCGCGGATGCGATGGCCAAGCACCCATCGGTCCGCTTCCCTGGCGCCGCCATTCGCGTCGAAGCTGATCCGCACGAAGCCCTTCTCGACCAATCCGCCGATAAAGGCCGAGCCTTTCCATTGCGGGAAGAGGTCGCCCTGATAAAATGCAAGACCGGCGGGAGCGATGACCGGCGTCCAGTAGACAAGAGGAGCTTCGAATTCCGGGCGGGTATCATGGCGCGGGATGGGTGTCCCATTGTAATTGTCGCCGTTGGAGACGATCGGCCAGCCGTAATTCCGTCCCGGCTTCAGGAGGTTGAGTTCATCGCCACCCTTCGGACCCATTTCATCCAGCCAGAGCCTGCCCTTGGCATCAAAGGCAAGGCCGTAGGGGTTGCGATGCCCCAGGGTCCAGATCTGTGCTCTGATACCGCCTTGCTTGGCCCAGGGATTGTCGGGAGGGGTCGATCCGTCGAGATTGAGCCGCAGCACTTTCCCCAGCGCCTGATCGGGGTTTTGGGCGGTGTCTGGCCGCATGCGATCCCCCGACGTGAGGAACAGGTGCCGACCGTCAGGGGAGAACGCGATGATTCCGCCGGGCTGGCCGCCGTTGCCCTTCGGCATCTGCCGCCAGATGACTTCCAGCCCCTTCAATGCGGCGGTCTTTCCGGTCAGCGAGAGTTCGGCGCGGGCGAGGGCGAGACTGCTGCCGCCAGCCCCAGGTTCCACATAAGTCAGATAAATGACGAGTTTCTTTGCGAAATCCGGCGCGACCGCCACGTCGAGCAAGCCGTTCTGGCCGCTATAGGCCACGTTGGGAACGCCGCTAATCTCCGTCTTGCTTCCCTCGCGGGTAACCAGAAAAAGCCGGCCGGGCTTTTCCGTAACAAGCATGCGGCTATCGGGGAGGAAGGCTATGGCCCACGGCGTATCAAAACGTGCAACGGTCGTTGCCGTGAATGGGGTGGTGGTGCTCGGCGCATTCCTGCCCGCATTGACGGATGGGGCAGGCCATGCAATCGAGCTTGAACCGGCAATGCCAAGGATTGCAAGGACGACAGCTGCAGCACGACGACTCATGAAAGCCCTCCAGTGAATGCCGGTTAATGCCTCACGTTGCACATAGGTGTGCTGTCGGCGGCATGCAAGCGCTGGCCAGCGGATAGAGGTTGGCGGTGACTCAGTCGACGCGGCGCCAGACCGAGACCTTGCAGATCAATCCGCCAAGGACGCAGCCGGACAGTTCTATGCCCTGATCCGAAACCTTTGCCTTGCCCGTATAGGTCTGGCCATTTTCGGTGTTGTAGAGGGTTCCGGAATAGGTTCCTTCGCCGTTTGACTTCAACGTTACGGCCTGAATACCGACAACAGGCCGGTTGCGCTTGGACGCATCGGGATTTTTCACATCGTTGACGGGCGCGCTCATCCAGACGACCGTGCCGCAAATCCCGGCGCCGCAGTCGCTGAGCCGAACCTTCGTGCGGCCGGTATCATTGACGTAGGTTCCGGCGATATCCTGTGTCTCGGCGACGGACTGGCCAGTCAGCGCCGCAAGAAAAAGACACGAGAAAATAGCGTTTCGCACAGTCATCAATGGGTATCTCCTGGCCATCACGGACCGTTGGGTTTGCAAGCCGGTTAACAACCGTATCCTGCGCACCCTTACAGGACAAGTATGGCATTCCTGTGCACACAGAGCGCGCGGCCGCCGCCACGAGGAGAACAAAAACAATCAGGCGTGCTCTCCGGTCATCCCGGGAGCGCCGCCTGAAAATATATTCTGTATCAATGGGTTAGAACTGTTCCTTTGCTGGGAAGCATATCAGGCGTTGTATCGTCCAGCGCATAATCCTTTTTGCCCGAACCGCCGAGCGCCAGATATATGACCGGCGTCGTAAAGAGCGTGAGGATCTGCGAGACGACAAGTCCGCCGACGATGGCAATGCCAAGCGGCGTGCGCAGTTCCGCGCCGGGGCCTGTGCCGAGCGCCAGGGGCAATGCCCCGAGAAGGGCGGCCATGGTCGTCATCATGATCGGCCGGAAGCGCAGCAGGCAGGCCTGGTGGATCGCCTCCGCCGGGGCCAGACCCTGTTGGCGCTCGGCTTCCAGGGCAAAGTCGATCATCATGATCGCATTCTTCTTCACGATTCCGATCAGGAGGATGATGCCGATCATCCCGACGATGGACAGGTCCTGGCCGAACAGCAGCAGGGCCAGCAAGGCGCCGAGACCGGCCGAGGGCAGGGTGGATATGATCGTCAGCGGGTGAATGGCACTTTCATAGAGAACGCCGAGCACGATGTAGACCGCTATGACCGCCGCCAGGATGAGCCATGGCTGGGTGCTCAGGGAACTCTGGAAGGCCTGTGCCGTACCCTGGAACGTGCCGGTGACGGTGATGGGGAGCCCCGCCTTCAACTCCGCGGTGTGGATGGCCGTCACCGCGTCGCCGAGGGCTATGTTGGGCTTCAGATTGAAGGAGAGTGTCGTTGCGGGCATCGACCCCTGATGATTGATCGTCACCGGCGACACGGTTGTTTTCACGGATGCCAGCAGGCTCAGCGGAACGAGCTGGTTCAGCGTCGACGAGCGCACGAACAGATGATTGAGTGCATCGGTGGACAGGCTGTAGCGCGGGTCGACCTCGAGCACGATGTGGTTCTGGCTGACCTGCGTGAACTGGGTTGCGACCTGACGTTGTCCGAATGCATCGTAGAGCGTGTCATCGATGGCCTGAACACTCACGCCGAGACGCGATGCAGTGGCACGGTCGATGTTCAGTGTCGCGCTCGTGGCTTCGTTCTGCTTGTCGGAGATCACGTCCTGGACCTCGGGCAATGAACTGAGGGCCTTGGACATGACGGCGGCCCATTTGGTCAGTTCGTCCGTATCCTGAGCCTGGAGCGTGTACTGGTATTGCGATGCCGATGAGCGGCCGCCGACCTGAATATCCTGCCGTATCCGCATGCCAAGGGTCAGCCCCTCCATGCCCGCGACGGCTTTCTTCAGGCGCGCTATGACCGCCTGGGCGGTGCTGCGCTGGCCGAACGGCTTCAGATTGATCTGGACCTGTCCCACGGCGGTGGAAGGGCTGGGGTTGATCCAGTAAGCCACGTTGTCGACGGCCGGATCACGCATGATGATGTCGCCAAGGTTCTGCATTTTGACAGACATCGCATCGAAGGAGATATCAGTTGCGGCCTGTGCCTGCGCCTGGATGAAACCCGTATCCTGTTCAGGCAGGAACCCCTTGGGGACGATGACGTAGAGCCACACCGTCAACACGAGAGTAATGCAGGTGACGACGAGCGTGATGCTGCGATGCCGGAGAACGAAATCCAGTCCGCGGCCATAGGCGCGCGTGATCGAATTGAACAGCCGCTCGGACCAGTTGAAGATGCGCCCGTGCGATGTGTGTTTCTCGTCGCGGATCAGCCAGGCGCACAACATCGGTGTGACGGTCAGGGATATCAGGCCGGACATCAGGATCGCGACGCTGACGGTAACGGCAAATTCCCGGAACAGGCGCCCGACAATGCCGCCCATGAGCAGGATGGGGATGAAAACGGCGACAAGCGATATGGTCATCGAGATGATCGTGAAGTTGACTTCACGCGCGCCTTCGATGGCAGCCTGCAGCTTGGATTTTCCGTTTTCGAGGTGGCGCACAATGTTTTCGATGACAACGATGGCATCGTCCACGACAAAGCCGACGGCAATTGTCAGTCCCATCAGCGACAGATTATCCAGACTGTAGCCGAGAAGGTACATGACGCAAAAGGTGCCGAGCAGCGACAGCGGGATCGTTATGCTCGGAATGAGCGTGGCCCAAAAGTTTCGCAGAAACGAAAAGATGACCATGACGACGAGCGCGACGGTGATCAGCATCGTGATCTGCACGTCGAACACCGATGCGTCGATGATCTGCGTGCGGTCGCCGACGACTGACAGTTTGACGCCGGCTGGAAGCCCGGCTTCCAGTGCGGGCAACCTGGCCTTTATGTTGCTGATGGTTTCGAGAATGTTCGATCCGGCCATTTTGTGAACATCGATCATGACCGAGCGTTTCGTCTGCAGCCACGCAGCCTGCTTGTTGTCTTCAGGCCCCGCGATCACCTTGCCCACATCCTTGAGGTAGATCGGAGCGCCGTTGCGGTAGGCTATGATGGTGTTGCGGTAGGTCGGAACATCGACGATCTGGTCCGTGGCGTCGAGGACGGTGGTGCGGCCGTCGCCGCTGATCGAGCCTTTGGGTGTATTCACTGTCTGGCTGCCAACGATGCTGCGGACATCCTCCAGGGTGAGCCCGCGTGCGGCCAGCCTGTCCGGGTCGATCTGAATGCGCACGGAAGGACGCTGCGGTCCGTGAAAATCCACGAGCCCCACACCGTTCATCTGCGATACCTGCTGCGCAACGATATCTTCGGCGTAGTGGTCGAGTTCGGTGAGCGGAAGGCGGTCGGAGGTCAATGCCAGCGTCAGCACCGTGGCTTCGGCGGGGTTGGATTTATGATAGGTGGGAGGGCTTGGCAGGCTCTTGGGCAGGCTGCCAGCCGCCGCGCCGATGGCCGCCTGGATATCCTGCGCCGCGGCGTTGATGTCCCGCGACAGATCGAATTCAATGGTGATGTTGGTTCGGCCCGAAGAACTGGTCGAGGTCATCTGATTGACCCCGGAAACATTGGAGAGCTGGTTTTCCAGCGGTGTGGCGACTGACGTGGCCATGGTGTTGGCACTGGCGCCGGGAAGGGTGGCTTCCACCTGAATGGTTGGAAAGTCCACCTGGGGCAGCGAGGCGACGGGAAGCATGAAGTAAGCGACCGCGCCAAGAAGCATCATTCCCAGTGCAAGCAGGCATGTTCCCACGCGGCGGCGGATGAATACCTCGGAGATGCTCATGGCTTGGTCTCCGCAGCGCTTGCAACATTCGGCTTGGCGTTCTTTGCCGAAATCGAAGCGCCGTCGCTCAGGCGGGATTGTCCGCTAACGACGATGTCCTGTTCCGGCCCGAGACCGGATTTCAAGGCGGTAAATCCGCCCGCAGTCACACCCGCTTCGACGGAAACGGTCGCCACCTTGTTATCGGGCTTCACAACGAAGACGTACGGTCCGCTCTGCCCGTTCAGGATCGCCGAGGTGGGAGCGGCGATGACGTTGCGGTCCGTTCGTGTTACCACCCGCGCCGTCACCAGCTCGCCGGGCCACAGGCTCAGGTTTTCATTGGGAAACGTGGCCTTCAGCTTGATCATGCCGGTATTCTGGTCCACCTGGCTGTCAATGGCGGTGATCTTGCCGTCAGCAAGATGCTGCCGTCCGTCACGGCTGTCGACGGCGACGGTCAACTCGCCGCTGTTCTGGCTGGCCAGGAGATCGGGAAGGTCGTCCTGCTGCAGCGAGAACTGGACTGCAATCGGTTTCATCTTGGTGATGGTCACCAGACCCGCTGCGTCCGATACATGAAGCATCGAGCCTTCGTCGACAAGCTTCAGGCCGGTGCGGCCGCTCACCGGTGCAGTGATCGTCGCAAATTCCAGATTGAGCTTGGCGGCATCGATGGCAGCCTGATCGCCGGCAATCGTTGCTTCCAGAATAGCCACCTGACCTTTGGCGGTATCGGCGATCTGGACTGCACCATAGCCGGAACTCGATAGCTTGGACGCGCGGTCATAATCGGCCTTTGCAACAATCAGCTGGGCACTGTCCTTTGCCAGCGTGGATTGGGCACGGGCGAGTTCGGCTTCATAAGGGCGCGGATCAATCCGGGCCAGGACGTCGCCGGCTTTGACATCCTGACCTTCCTGAACGGCCAGATTGAGCAACTGGCCATCGACCTTGGTTCGCACCGTCACGGTGGACAGCGCTGTCACGGTGCCGAGGGCGGAACGCTCAATCGACAGATCGCGAATGTCGGTTTTCCCGGTGGTGACGGGGATAGCAGTCGGCGCGGAAGCTGATTTTACCGGGTGACCGTTCAGAGACGACCAATAGTGCTGTCCGGCGAAACCGGCTGCGGCCAGCACGACAAGGCCGCCGATCACAAAAAACCGGCGGCGGCTGCGGCCACCCGGCTTCGGCTCGGCGGGCTCGTTCAGATGACCATCGTCCTGACGGAATTCATTGGGGCCGCGGTTCAGCATGGGCACGCACCAAGATGGGCAACGGCGCGATCAACCGATAGCGAGTGTGCCGCGTGAGGAACACAAGACGGCCCATGGGATCGTTTTCGGCCAACGTGCCCGATAGGCCAGAACCGGCGGGGGTTCTGTACAGAAACAACAGCGTCTAATTCCATCTTTGGCACCACCGAGGCAAGAAAATGCGGCAATCAATTTTGCTGCTGCCCCGATAATGGATGCCTGGTCATGCTCTCGACTTCGCGCGAACATGAAATGTATTTTAGAAAGTGCGCGCCGGGCACCGTGCGAGGTCAATCGCCGCCGAGCGTACGGTCTTCCGGCATCCGCCCGATGAGATATCCGGCACCGGCGATGGTATGCAGAATGGACTCTTCGAAACCGGCGTTCAGCTTCTTCCGCAACCGGTGAATATGCATGTCGACGATGTTGCCCTTCGGCTCGAAATCATAGTCCCACGCCGCCTCGAGCAGCATGGACCGGGTGACGACCGCATTGGCATGCTGCATGAGCGTACGCAGAAGAAGAAATTCGCGGTTCTGCAGGTCAATGGGGGAACCGGCGCGCGCGGCCTGCCGCTTCTTCACGTCCAGCGTCAAATCTCCAACGCTCAGTATATCGGCCCCAGCGGTCCGGTCGTTTCGTCGCTGCAATGCCTGGACGCGGGCAAGAATTTCCGAAAATGCGTAGGGCTTGCCGAGATAGTCATCACAACCGCTGCGCAATCCCTCAATCCTGTCCTTGGCGGTGGCGATGCCGCTGAGCATCAGCACTGGCAGGTTGATCTTCAGCCGGCGCAGTTCCGCAACGACGGCCAGTCCGTCCAGGCCCGGAAGGATGCGGTCGATAATGGCCACGTCGTAAATCCCCTCCATTGCAAGGGTCAGCCCGAGTTCGCCGCCCGCAGCATGATCGGCCACGTGGCCGCTTTCGTTCAGGCCGCGCGTCAGGAAGCGCGCCGTCTTTTTGTCATCTTCGACGATCAGTATTCGCATGGATGACGTTTCCATTTATAAAATGCATTTAATGTTTTGGCGAAGTCGCATCAGGGTCGCACCAATTATGGTGTATAGCAAAGGCCCGCCTCTCAGATTCAATCTCAATTGGGCGTTTTCATGGAGGTGACGTGTCGACAATTCTTGTAATCGAGGATGATGTCCGGACAGCGTCCGAAATCGAAGCGGCGCTGATCGACAATGGCTGTGCTGTCAAAATAGCAGCCGATGGCCGAGCGGGGCTGCTCGAAGCCGTGACGGGCAAATATGATCCCATCGTTCTTGACCGCATGCTGCCGGGAGAACTGGATGGGCTGGGCGTCCTGTCGACCCTGAGAGCTGCAGGCATCCACACGCCGGTGCTGATCCTGAGTGCGCTTTCCGCCGTGGACGAGCGGGTCAGGGGATTGAAGGCAGGGGGCGATGACTACCTGACCAAGCCGTTCGAATTCCTGGAGTTGACGGCACGCATCGACGTGCTGGCACGGCGGCGGTCGGTTGCCATGCCGGAAACGTCGCTTCGCGCCGGTGATCTGGAAGCCGATCTCCTGACCCATACCGTGAAGCGGGCCGGAAAACTCATCGATCTCCTGCCACGAGAGTACCGGTTGCTGGAATACATGATGCGCCATGCGGGCCAGATCGTGACCCGTACAATGCTGTTTGAAGAAGTCTGGCACTATCGTTATGACGAGCCGACGAATGTCATCGACGTCCATGTCAGCAAGCTTCGCAAGAAGATCGAAGCCACCGGAGCAGCGACGGTGATCAGAACAGTCCGCGGCTCGGGATATGTGCTTGATGCGCCTGATTGAACTCGTACACACAACAAGTTTCCGGCTGGCTATCGCTTTTCTGGTTCTCTTCGCTGTCGCGTCAGGGGCGCTGTTTGCCTTTCTTTCATGGGAAACCCGCGACTTTCTGACAGACCGCACGGATGAGTGGCTGCTGCGGGAGGTCAACACCTTTTCCCCGCTTGACGATCAGGCCATCACGTCGCGATTGGCGACGCGGGAATCCGTGAACGCCGTCAAGGAACGCCCGATTTCCTTGTTCGATCCGCGCGGTGTGCTTCTTGCAGGCAGCCCGATGACTTTGCCTGCAGCGGATAAGACCAAACCAGATCCCCACAATTTCGCGACATTGAGGGCTGGCAAACGTGCGCATTTCCGCGGGGTTATGAGGTCATTGCCATCCGGCAACACACTTCTCATTGCGCAGGATGTCGGGGAGCTGCGCGAATTCAATGATGTCCTTACCAACGCCATGATCCTGGGCGCTGCCGTAACGGCAGCCCTGGGCTTGCTCGGTGCGACGTTTATCGGTGCCGGTTCCGTCAGGCAGATCCACACGATTTCAGACGCGACCCGCAACATCATGAGCGGAGATCTGACACAGCGGCTGCCCGCCTTGGGTGGCAGCGGCGATGTGCGCCGGCTGGTGAAAGTCGTCAATTCGATGCTGGATGAGATCGAGCGGCTGATGCACGAAGTGAAAGGGGTTTGTGACAATATCGCGCACGATATGCGGACCCCGCTGACGCGCATGCTGGCAGGACTTGAGCGCGCCCGCCGCAGGGCGGTGACTGCGGATGATTATGCCGAATATGTCGATGGCGCGATTGTGGAAACGCAATCAATGTTGAAGACGTTCAGCGCGCTCCTGCGTATTTCGGAGATTGAAGACGGTGCGCGCCGGGCAGGGTTTGTGCCGGTGGATATGAAAACCGTCGTATCGGATGCGGTGGACCTGTACGAGCCGCTTGCCGAGGAGCGCGGGGTCGAACTGTCAGTTGATTTCGGTACGGTTCCCCTCAGCATTCTCGGCGATCCAAGCCTGCTGTTTGAAGCCGTGGGCAATCTTGTCGACAACGCCATCAAATTCACGCCGCGTGGCGGTGCCGTCAAAGTCACCCTCGACGGACATCTGAAGCGGCCACGGCTTTCAGTGGAAGACACCGGCCCCGGCATTCCTCCACAGGAAAAGGAACTGGTGCTGCAGCGGTTTCACCGGGGTGAAAGAAGCCGCCATGAACCGGGCAACGGGCTTGGCTTGAGCCTCGTGGCGGCGATCGCGCGCCTGCATGGCATCGACTTGAGCCTTGGGGAGCAGAAAACCGGCTGCAACGTGATACTGGAGTTCAACAGCCATGAGCAGGGGCGCACGCCGGGGCAGGTTCAGCCGGCGTCATAATCCTTGATCCGGCCAAAGGTATAACCCCGGGCCTTCAGTCCTGTAATCAGCGCTTTCAGATTGTCCGCACCGTTGAACGTGTCCTGAAACATCTCGTCATGCATCAGAAGTATCAGCTTGTTGGGCTGGGCCAGTTTGCCGAAGCCGAAGAGATGGTCGATTTCACCGAGCAAATGATCGACGGTCTGGACAGGTTTGCCGCTGTTCTCATGGACCCATTCGTGGTCCCAACCGTAGAGAAAATAACCGCTCGCCGCGACAAATTCGAAGTCCGGTTCTTCACGCCGGTCTTCCGGCTTGCCAATCGATAAATCGTCCGATGACAGGTCGGGAAGGCGGAAGACGTTGCGTCCCGGCAGGCGCGCATGGATTGGGTTGCCGGTCAGCCCCAGCGACGTGTTGGCACGCGCCAGGTCGGCCAGCAACTCCTCAACGGAGGAATAGAAAAGGCGGTAGTGATTGTTCGCATGAGTGTAACTGTGGTTGCCCACCGTGATGAAGGGTATCGACTTGGCCTTTGTCACCAATGCTGCCCGCTCGCTGCTCGCGTCGGCATGCAAGCCCACCATGAACATCGTGGCCGGAACGTTTTGCGCTTGAATGACGTCCAGGATGTTCGACGTTCCCTCAAGCGGGCCATCATCGAAGGTAAGGTATATCGTTCGTTGTGCGAAAGCAGCGGACGAGAATATGCATAGGATCAGGCACAGAAATACGGTCCGCATGGGTTTCTCTGAAACGGCACAAAGTACAATGTGATTGCTTTCAGCAATTGGTACACGGATTTGTTTCATGCGGGGCGGGAGACTGTCAAGCGAGACACCGGCGCATATCAAACGAACCGTCAGAACTTGCTCGACATGTTGAAGCTGAAGTTCTGCACCTGGTCTCCATCGACTTTCAGCACGGGAATGGCGTAGTCAAACCGGAGGGGACCGAATGGCGATGCCCACATGATGCCGGCGCCAACGGAAGCGCGCCATTGCATGTCCGTGTTGGTGGCGTAGGCATTGTCACTGCCGAACAAGGTGGCGACATCGGAAAAGACAGCGCCCCTGATTCCAACGCTTTCGGGTATCAAAGGCACGGGGAATTGGGTTTCGGCGGTTGCATTGACGTAGGTCGTGCCGCCGACGAAGCTGCCGTCCGCATCGGTAACGCGGGAGTCGCGGGGGCCGATTCCGGCATAGCTGAAGCCGCGGATCATGTCGCTGCTGCTCTGGAACGTGTCAAAGACGCTCAGCCCGTTGTTGCCGAGCTCCTTGATGTAACCGCCGCCGACGCGAACCAGACCGACAATATCCTGCTGTGCCGACAGCGTCTTGTAGAAGCTGCTTTTGAAGGTGGTTTTGAGAAAGCTGGCATCGCCGCCAAGCCCGGCCGCCTCCTGTTCGAATTTCGCGTAGAGGCCGTCGTGCGGGTTTTTTCCATCATCGATGGTGTTGTAGACAAGTGACCAGCTGACCGACGACTTGATCCACGTTCCCTGACTGGCTGCATCGATATAGGCTTGTGACACCAGTGTCGGGTCAGGAACGCCGCTTGCGGTCAGGGCCGCATCGTCAATCGTTATTTTCTGCTGCGACAGGTTGTATGCCACGCCGGCGGTGAGATCCGTGCTGATCGGCAGGCCGAACCGGATCGATCCGCCCGTTGTGTCCGTCAGATATTTGTCGGTTACACCCGATTGCCGCTTGTAGATATCAAAGCCGGCTGAAATGCGCTGGCCGAGGAAATAGGGCTCGGTGAAGGACAGGGCATAGGATTGATAATTCTGGCTGTTGAAGAGCGTTGTGCCAGCCGACAGACGCAGATACTGACCGCGCCCGAGAAAGTTCTTCTCGGTAATCGAGCCTTCAACTGAGGGACCGGACTGATCCCCGCTGGTGGTGTAGCCGCCGCCGATCGAAAAATCGCCGGATGATTTCTCGACGACATCGACGATGAGCACGACCTGATCGGGCTGCGAACCGGGTGTCGTCGAGATGTTGACGCTCTGGAAAAAGTCGAGCCGCTCCAGGCGCTTCTTGGCGCGCTGGATCAGAACCTGATTGAACGCGTCGCCTTCGCTCACATCGAATTCACGGCGGATGACGTAATCCCGGGTTTTCGCGTTACCGCGGATTTCAATGCGTTCGAGATAGGCGCGCGGACCCTGGTCGATGTTGTAGACGACCGAAATCGTATGGTTCTCGAAGTTGCGGTCACCGCGAGGGTCGATCTTGGCAAAGGCATATCCTTGGCCGGCAACCTGCTCCGACAGCTTGCTGACGGAATCCTCGACTTCCCTAGCGTTGTAGGTCGTACCCTGCGCTGTGTGTACCAAACCGCCAAGTTTCGATGTATCGACACCGTCGACCGAACTCTGGATCTCGACACCGCCGAACGTGTACTTCTCGCCTTCGTCGACCGTAACGGTGATCGTATATTCATTGGTTGCCGCATCGAGATTGGCCGTCGATGAAATCACGCGGAAATCCGCATAGCCGTGCTCGTAGTAGAACCGCTGCAGGATTTCTTCATCCGCCCGCATGCGCTCTTCGCTGTAGACGTCGTTGCGCGTCAGCCAGGACAGGAAATTGGATCGGCGTGTCGTCATCAAATCGCGCAGCCGGCGCGTGTTGAAAGCGCGGTTGCCGACAAACACGATGTTGGCGATCTTGGTACGGTCGCCTTCGTTGATGTCGAAGACAACGTTGACGCGGCCGCCATCCAGATTCATGAGGCGCGAACTGACCGTCGCGTCATTGCGGCCGATATTGTGATAGGCGGCGCGGACAGCCTCGGTGTCGGCATCGAGCGTCTGCTGATCAAACGGGCTGCGCGGCTTCAGCTTTACCGCTTGGGCAAGCTGCGTATCCTTGATTTTCTTGTTGCCCTGAAAAATGACCTGATTGACAATCTGGTGTTCAGACACCGTCACAATCAGTGCACCGCCGGACTGGGTGATGCGCACATCGCTGAACAGGCCGGTATTGAACAGCCGTTTGGTTGCCGCATCGATATCGGTGCTGGAGAATGGCTTGCCCGGCGTGATGCCGAGATTGTCCTTGACCGTTTGGGCATCCACCTGGGCATTCCCGCGCACGTCGATGCGGCTGACGGTTGCCGCCTGCGCCGCCGTCGTCCCCGCGACCGCCGCAATCATCGCTACCGAATTTATCAGAACCGCTGAAATGGCGAGCGCCGACGCTGCACCAGTGAATTTTGAACTTGCCGCCATCAACTATCCAAACTCTGTCTTGTCATTCCGGGAAGGGCACTCAAAAATCGCGGCAACCGGATGCGCGCGTTGGGCTCGACATTCCCTGCGGGCGATGTCCAAAATCAGTCCGTATTGTCTCGAACTTTTGCTACGGGCGGCCGTTTTGTAATCGAACATTGCTGGTGGGCAGGCCGCACCGGAAGCAGTTCTGGCGCGGTGCAGCGAAGGTCCTATGGACGGATGGCCGCGCTCATCTTCTGGAATGCCGATTGAAACCCCTGCAGTGCGAACGGGAAATGCATGGCTTCGCCGGACCTGAGTATGATCGCGATGTCGACCTGCGTGCTGGTTTGCAGCAGCGCCAATTGCTGCTGGTTGAAACGGATATCGGCAACGCACCCCTCCGGTATGCACGACATCAGGGGAAATTGCAGGGATGCTGCGCCAATGCGGATGGTGATGCCTTCCTGCAGCAGGAAACCGGATGGCAGCATCACATGTCCGCGCACGCCGTTTTCATCAATGCCGTTGATCTGCAACAGTATTTTGCCGTCGGGTACCCGATTGTCCACAAGGGTCTGCGACAGGAAACAATCATTCCCGGCCTCCATTGCCTGGCAAAGCAGCGACCAGTTCTGGAATGTTTCCTCCTGCGACGGCGACAACAACTTGACGGTAAGCGGATCCTGCCGGCTCGCGTGGGCCTGTCTGGGTCCCGATGCCTGCCTGCGCTCGCTAAGCACCTGATCAAGCAGGGGTTTGTTGTCGACACCCGCTTGAGCGGACATTGGCAACAGTCCGGCAAGGGCGAAGACGAGGCAGGCGCCGCGTATGAATCTCGCACTGTTCCGGCATGGATGATCTGGCGTCATGGCGTTCCGCAAATCGCTTTGCGCCGCATTCGAGCGGCCCGTTTAACCTGTACGGGCAACGGCTGGACCCTGTCGGTCCAACGGTGGCCTGTCGGTCAAAAGTTGCAGGATACGATGTTGAGAATGCGTTCCGCCGGTTTCAGAAGATTTCTGGCCGTCGCGGTTTCGTTAACCAGTGTTTCCCGTGCCGCCGGCCAACCTAAGCTTGCGGACGCGTTTCGACGGTGAACAGGATGGTCTGGAGAAGGCCAGACGGTTCGCGATTGGCAATGGTGACCGTACCGCCGAAACGCTCGATGATCTCCTTGGCGATTGCCAGCCCGAGACCGGCGCCAAGCACGGTCTTGCGCCGCGAACGGTCCGCACGGAAAAATGGTTCAAACACCTTGTCCAGGAGTTCGGACGGAATTCCGGGCCCATTGTCGCTGATGGTGATCACAGCCGCTTGCTGCCGCTGTTCCATGGCGATGGCAGCACCATTGCCATGGGTTGCGCCATTGATGATGAGATTGCGCAAGGCCCGCTTCAGCGCCAGCGGGCTCGCCGCAATCGACAGCGGCACAAGGTTCTGGACATTCACCTTCATGTCCAGACCGGAAAGTTCGTCGGCTATCTCCCGCAGGGTGAGATCGAGCCGCGTGCTTGCGAATGTATCCCGGACTGTTTCCTCGCGAACAAGACTGATCGCGCTGTCGGCGATATTGCTGAGTTCTTCCAGGTCATTCAGCCATTTCTGGCGGTCGGGATCATCCGGCAGGAATTCGGCGCGCAGCCGCATGCGGGTCATCGGGGTCCGCATGTCGTGACCGGCCGCCGCAATCAGCCTCATGCGGCTTTCCGTGGCGGTTTTCAGCCTCTCCGACAGCCGGTTGATCGTCTGTGCCGTGGCGCGGACTTCCTGCGAACCGGTCTCCGGAACATGGGGCAGGGTCCCGTCGGCGCTGACCGCCGTCACCGCATTGTCCAGGAGCAGGAGCGGCTTGGTGATTTTCGATGCGGCAAAGATGGATACGGCGGTGCTGCCCAGGGTGATGAGGGTTATCCATGCCGTCAGTATCCACCACATGCGCGGTGTCATATCCGGAACATCGACAACCAGCCACATGCCCGTCCGCAGCCTGACCGAAGCGGCAAGGCCCTGCTGCCCGGCATTGCGGGTGACGATGACTGTCCGGGTAAGCCCGGCTTGGGCAAGCTCGCGCATGAACATGCCGGACAACCGCCTGTCGTCAAAGCCGGGGGCCTGCATGGGTTGTATTGCAAATTCCTGCGACGCAGCGCTGGCCGGATTTGCCTCGATCATGCGGATGACGGGACTGATCTTCTGGATGACCGGCGACAACACGGCTTCGGGCGGCGGCCCGCGCAGCACGGTCACGGCTGTCAGCGTGGCCAGAAGCACCACGGTGACAATCGCCAGAAACAGCAGAAGGGCGATCCGGTTGCGCAGGGAGTTCATGGTTCGGCGGCAGTGCGTTTGACGGGAACAGTCAATTGATAACCGCCGTTGCGCACGGTCTTGAACAAGGGATGCTGCTCGCAGTCGCCGAGTTTCTTGCGCAGGCGGCTCATCAGGACATCGATGGACCGGTCGAGCGGATCGCGGTCACGCCCCTGTGTCAGATCAAGCAGCAGGTCGCGGGACAGCAGCTTTCCCGCTCTTTCCAGGAAAACCTTCAAGAGGTCGAATTCCGCGCCGGTCAGATCGACCGCACCATCCGACGGACCGAGCACCCGGCGCAATCGCGGCTCGACGACAAAGCCGGCAAATTCGAACGTGCTGATTTCTTCCGCAGCCGGCTTGTCACCGTTTGACCGGCGCAGCACTGCCTTGATCCGGGCGGTCAGCTCACGCGGGTTGAATGGTTTGCTCATGTAATCATCGGCACCGATTTCGAGGCCGATGATCCGATCGACGTCTTCCTTGAGCGCGGTCAGCAGGATGATCGGAACCTGCTGCCTCTGGCTGCGCATGACCCGGCAGATATCGAGACCGGACCCATCAGGCAAAAGGACATCGAGCACAAGCAGGTCCGGGTTGCGCTCGGCGAAGAGCGCATCGAACTCGCGCCGGTTGGCGGCCACTGAGACACGGAAACCCTGCTCCCTCAGATAGCGCCCGAGAAGCGAACGGATTTCGGCGTCGTCATCGACGACCATGATATGGGCTGCAGTCTGCATCGCTCAACGCATTTCTAATCGCATCGCCGTTCCTAACGGTTTTTCCAAAGGCCCGGCAGAACAATTTTGTAACGAAACATTGCCGGGTATGCGCCCGTTTACGTTCGGTTACAAAAATATGGCCGCGAGCAAGTTTCCGAAATGATTGAGACGGATTTCCGACGTCCGCACGTTTCATGTTCCAGCAGCAAGACTTTCCCTGATGCGAGGTGACGAATGACACATACGGTTCTGACTGCGGGATTGGCCGCAGCGATGGTACTTGGCCTTTCAACGGGCTCGAGCGGGGCGGGCCCGATGGCTCGTCCGGACAATGTGATCCCGGATAAAGCCGTTGCCCGCATATCCTTCACCCAGCTCGCCCGGTCCATTCTCGGTGACGATGACGATTACAACGGCGAGAACGCGTGCGGCGGGGAGCCGGCAGACAAGTCCGCTGCCCCTCAGCATAATCGCGAGCGGCATGTGGGGCCGCCGAAGGATGGCGCCTTTCCCCTGGCAAGCTGGCTGTCGGCCCAGGAGACCATGGTCGGCATCCAGAGTGCGCAACTGGATGCCTGGAGACGCTATACGTCGACGCTCCTGGCGTTTGTCGATCGGTCACCATCTGGTCCCGGCACTGAATCCTCGCCGGAAAAACCAAGAGACGAACCCGGCAAGCCGCATGAAAGGCCACCATTGACGGCGGATCGCATGGCGGACCTTGCGATAGAGCGTGGTGCGAAAGCGCAAACGTTCAAGCAAGCCAGAACGGCATTGCTTGAGGTGTTGACGCCGGATCAGCAGGCGATGTTTCTCGATTCCGAGCGGAAATACCCCTGGGCGCCGCATCGTGTGCCGCCGCGGGCGCCATGAACCGTTTTCCCGGGGCAGCGCCCTATTTTCATAGGATGGTTTGCAAATGGGCGGCACAGATGGACGCTAATCTGGTTTTAACGGCTTGCAGTCTGGCGATTGCGTTTCTCAAAGCGGCGTGTGCGCCGTATGTCAGGCTGGGACTGGGTGTCGTGCGCATCCGCAGCAAGCGTGCGGATGCGGAGCTCGGCACCGGGACATCCAAAGCCAGGACGCTTTAATCTGGTCTGGTGCAGGATACTGTTTGGCGTGGTGGCAAGCGGATGACGGCAAAGCGGCGCCAGGACATAGGCGTCCCTGGCGGTCGCGTTGCAGCGTCAACCACGCCGCGCTGCCTCGATCGCCGCGACGTCGATTTTCCTCATGCCCATCATTGCATCGAACGCGCGCTTTGCTTCGCTGCCGCCAGCCACCAGCGCGTCGGTCAGCACGCGCGGCGTAATCTGCCAGGAAATCCCCCACTTGTCTTTGCACCAGCCGCAGGCGCTTTCCTCGCCGCCATTGCCAACGATGGCATTCCAGTAGCGATCGGTCTCCTCCTGATCGTCGGTGGCGATCTGGAACGAGAAGGCTTCGTTATGCTTGAACACAGGGCCCCCGTTGAGACCGAGACAAGGAATGCCGGCAACCGTGAAATCGACCGTCAACACGTCACCCTGTTTGCCGGATGGGTAGTCGCTGGGTGAACGAAACACGGCACGCACCGCGCTGTCAGGAAAGACCCCGGCGTAGAAGCGGGCGGCTTCCTCGGCATCCTTATCGAACCAGAGACAAATCGTATTCTTTGCCATTGCGTGATCCTTTCGCTGTGGAACTAAGTTTTCCGTCTTGTTTGAGCCTTCCATGCGCATAAAAGAGAAGCAGATTTCGCAACGCGGAGCCAAGGGCGCGAATAAAATGACCAATGAAGCTTTAGAGACCGCGTTGCAATCAGCCGGTTTAATCGAAAATCTGAGCTTCAATGGCGATGACGTGAGTGAATATCACATCGTAGAAGCGCAATTCCGCAATTGTCACTTCAAGAATTGCAATTTCGACCTGAGTAAAATCCATTCGTCCGAATTTATCAATTGCCGTTTTGTTCATTGTTCATTTCGCGAGGCCGAATTTCAAAACTGTTCATTCTACGATGAGGTCAAACAAACAGGATCCCAATGGTCGTTTTGCAATCTGACCGAGGCCAAATTTTCACGCAGCAATTTAAGCCTGAACAAACTCGATAAATGCGATGCATATCTCCTCGAGTGCATGGAATGCGCAGCCAGCGGCATGTCATTGGAAATTGGGGTCCATCGAGAGGTCGGCAAACGGATACTGACCGGGGGCGTGCGCTTTTCCGATTGCAAAATGCAATATGCGGTTTTTGTACCTGGAAACTACGAGGAGAGCAGGTTTGAACATTGCGATCTCCGCGATGTCTCCCTCGCTGGAAGCAATCTGACCCGAACAAGTTTTATCGGTTCCAGCATCAACAATATCGATCTGTCGGGGGCCACGCTCGACAATGCGGTTCTCGCAAATGCAACTTTTGATGAGATCGACCTCGCGTCGATGTTTTCCTACAAGGCAATGGTGGTGAGCCGCGACCAGCACGAGAATATTCTGGTGTCGATTGGCATCCTGACGCTCAACTGACACCGGGATTGCCGCTTCCTCGGGAAACCGGCCCCCATGTCAGCACTGTCATCTCGTGTGTTGGGCTTGTCGTCCCTGTCACTGCGGCTTGTTGCCGGCACCCTGGCGGCTCTTCACGTGATCGATGAAAGCGCGCAGTTTCGGCAGCATTTGATGACGGCTGGGATAGTAGAGATAGACACCCGGCATCATCGGCGCGAACTGTTCGAGCACCCCGATGAGTTTGCCGGCTTTCACCGCGCTGGAGGCGACGGGCCCGGGCACCTGCGCGAGCCCCAATCCTTCCACCGCCGCACCGAGCACCGTTGGCATGTCGTTGGCGATAAAAGGTCCGGAAACCATGACGTCGACCGGCTCGTTGCCGCTGACAAAGGACCAGGGAGCGATCGAACCGTTCGAGCGGCGCATGCGTATGCAGGCCTGATGGCGCAGATCGTCGATGCGCTCCGGCCGTCCCCGCCGGTACAGATAGTCGGGGCTGCCGACCACGGCCAGCGGGAGCGATGGCGTCAGCTGCACCGCGATCATATCGGCCTGGATGAACTGGCCGAGCCGGATGCCGGCGTCGAATCCCTCCGCAGCGATGTCGACCAGCTCCGCGCCCGTGGCGATCTCCACCTCGACATCGGGATAGGCTTGGCAGAAGGAAGCAATCAGCGGCTCCAGCAGGATCGGCACCACGGCCCGGGGGGCCGCAAGCCGCAGCAATCCGGCCGGCCGCCGCCCAAGGTCGCGTGCAATCTCGCTTGCCGCGACAAGCTCCTCGAAGGCCGGTTTTGCGCGCGAAAGGAACCGTTCGCCGACTTCGGTCAAGCCGACACTGCGCGTCGTGCGGATGAAGAGTGCTGCGCCAAGACGCGACTCAAGCGTGCGTACCGCCTGGCTGATCGCAGACGGCGTCACCGCAAGATCCGCAGCCGCCTTGCGGAAATTGCGGTGCTGCGCGACGCTCAGGAACGCCTCGACGCCGTCGAGTGCGCCCTGCCTGACTGTGAAGTTCTGTTTCATAACCCATCAACATTATCGCGAATAGTCGATCGCGGGAAGCAGTCCTATACCGGTATGCAAGTCAGGGCATCACGCAGCGGCCGGTCATGGCCGCCATGTCACCTGACATCCGGCAGAATGGATAGGAACCCAAAATGTCCCCGGCATTCATCTTCAATGTGCATCTGGTTCTCGGTTACATCCCGTGGCTGCTTTGCTTTGGCGCATATGTCTGGCCCAGGCTCAAGTCCATGGACCAGGCCGAGGCGCAACGCGCCATCGCCACGCTGCACAGTTTTCGCTTCTTCGGTCTCGTCTTCATGATTCCGGGCGTTGTTGGCCCCAATCTGCCCTCCGACTTCGCAACAGTCGCCGCCTATGGCGACTTTGCCACCGGCCTGTTGGCCATGCTGGCTCTTCTCAGCGTCAGGACGCGCCCGCTTTTCCAGCTGTTTGTCGTTGCATTCAATCTGGTGGGGGCGGCCGACATCCTCATTGACTATTATCACGGCATCCAGCTCGGTCTTCCCGCGCTCGCGGGGCAGTTGGCCGGCGCGTACTGGATTCCGATCATCTATGTCCCCCTGCTGATGATCACACACGTCGCCGCACTGTATTTGCTGATGCGTTCTCAGCTCAACGTCGTTGGATATCCTGAGCCCCGCACTTGACCATATCCCCCCAGGGGGGATATGGATGCCTGATGAACATCGATCAAAAGCATTCCCACCACAGAGAAATAGCTCTTCGCCTGAAGCGGGCGGATGGCCATTTGAAGAAGGTCATCGAGATGATCGAGACGGGCCGAGCCTGTGTCGACATCGCCCAGCAGTTGCATGCTGTCGAAAGGGCCATCAGCCAGGCCAAAAAGACACTGATTCAGGACCACATCGATCATTGTCTGGAAGATGCCGTCAGTTCGATTTCGGCTGAACAGCGCGGTTCGATTGATGAGTTCAAGACCATCACCAAATATCTGTAAGGCGTGATCGACGATGCTTTTCGTTCTCTATAACCGGACATACCGCCATTTGTTCGCGGCACAGGTCATTGCCCTTATCGGTACGGGGCTGGCGACGGTTGCCCTCGGACTACTCGCTTATGACCTTGCTGGAAAAGACGCGGGCGCCGTTCTTGGTACCGCCCTGGCCATCAAGATGATTGCCTATGTGGGGGTTGCGCCGATTGCTGCCGCGTTTGCCGAGCGGTTGCCAAGACGTGCCATGCTTGTCAGTCTTGACCTGGTCCGCGCCGCCGTTGCGATAGCCTTGCCGTTTGTCAGCGAGATTTGGCAGGTCTATGTGCTGATTTTCGTGCTTCAGTCGGCATCGGCCGCCTTCACGCCGACATTTCAGGCAACGATCCCCGATGTTCTGCCCGAAGAGAAGGACTACACACGGGCACTCTCGCTGTCGCGGCTCGCCTATGACATGGAAAGTCTTGTCAGTCCGATGCTGGCGGCGGCGCTTCTGACGGTCATCAGTTTCCATAGCCTGTTTGCCGGCACGGTTATCGGGTTTCTGTTTTCGGCTGCACTTGTTGTCTCCGTCACGCTGCCCAGCCCGAAACCATCCGAACGGCGTGGCATCTATGACCGTACAACACGCGGGATGCGCATTTACCTGGCAACACCACGCTTGCGTGGACTGCTCGCCATTAATCTGGGTGTTGCTGCTGCCGGGGCGATGGTCACTGTCAACACAGTCGTCATCATCCAATCCGAGTTTGGTCTGACACAGCGGTCGACTGCACTGGCGCTTGCAGCCTTTGGCGGTGGTTCCATGCTTGCCGCGCTTCTTCTGCCTCGTCTGCTTGAGACAGTTGCGGATCGCAGGGCGATGCTGGCAGGTGTTGTCTTCTTGTTCGCCGGCCTGCTTGCCGGTGTGGTGACGCCATCATTTGTGCCACTATTGGTGTTGTGGTTTTTGCTCGGTCTTGGCTATTCGGTTGCGCAGACACCATCGGGCCGCCTGCTCAGGCGCTCCGCACACGCCGAAGACAGGCCGGCACTGTTTGCAGCGCAGTTTGCCCTTTCCCACGCGTGCTGGTTGATCACTTATCCCCTGGCAGGATGGCTTGGAGCGGAATTCGGGCTTTCGTTCACGTTCGTCGTACTGGCAGGCGTCGCTGGCTTCTCTCTCCTGTTAGCCGCCCTGGTTTGGCCTGCGGGCGATCCCGATGTCGTTGAGCACAGTCATGCTGGTCTTGCGCATGATCATCCGCACTGGGAGGAGGGAACCGGCAGAAGGGGTTCCAAACATGCACATGCCTTTGTTATTGACCGCTATCATGACGTGTGGCCGCGTGATTTCTGAACTTGCCACGGAGTACATATCCCCGAAACATATGTCCGCTCGGTTATGCTTGACATAATTCCGGTTCGTGCCAATTTAATGTGCATGGGGATTGCGATCTCCCCACGAGGCGTCAGCCCAAGTATCGCGTCCAATAAACCCGATTTGACGGAAGGACGCGACATGTCTTCGACCACAACTATTACACACGATAAATTGGCACGGCTGATCGGAACACCCGGCAGCCCGGTTCTCATTGACGTGCGGATCGATGAGGACTTTGACCTTGACCCGCGATTGATCCCCGGCGCGCGCCGGCGATCCCATGGGAACGTCGGCACCTGGGCAAATGAGCTTGAGGGCAAACGGTCAATCATCATCTGCCAGCAGGGCAAGAAACTGAGCGAGGGCACCGCCGCCCTGTTGCGGTATCATGGTGTCGCCGCGGAAAATCTGGTCGGCGGCCATGAAGCCTGGAGCAATGCCGGGCTTCCTCTCGTTCCCGTGGCAAAATTGCCTGCTCTCGACCCGAAGGGACGGACGGCATGGGTGACACGGGCACGGCCGAAGGTGGACAGGATTGCCTGTCCTTGGCTGATCCGGCGTTTCGTTGATCCGGATGCAGTCTTCCTGTTTGTCACGCCCGCGGAAGTGGAAGCGGTTGCCGACCGATTCAACGCGGCACCCTTCGACATCGAGAATGTCTTCTGGAGCCATCGTGGCGCGCTGTGCACCTTCGATGTCATGCTCGAAGAATTCGGATTGAACGCCGAGCCGCTGTCGCGGCTGGCGGCCATTGTGCGGGGTGCCGATACGGCCCGTCCCGATCTTGCACCGGAAGCACCGGGGCTGCTGGCAGCATCACTTGGTCTGTCGCGCATGTACTCCGACGATCTGGAGCAGCTTGAAGCCGGCATGATACTCTACGACGCGTTTTACCGATGGTGCCGGGATGCCACCGACGAAACACATAACTGGCCCAACAGAAGGCCGGGAGCGTGAGATGGTGCAGTTTGTCGGCGCTGAAAGGGAGGTTGCTTCGGCAACCTCCGGGAACCACGATATTTCCTTTGCTGAAGCTGTCCGTGTCTGGGTGCGTATTGCCGCATTGAGCTTTGGCGGGCCAGCCGGGCAGATAGCGGTGATGCACCGCATCCTTGTCGATGAGAAACGATGGATCGGCGAGGGCCGGTTTCTGCATGCGCTCAATTATTGCATGCTGTTGCCCGGGCCTGAAGCCCATCAGCTTGCCATCTACATCGGATGGCTTCTGCACAAGACCAGGGGCGGCCTTGTCGCAGGCATTCTATTTGTGCTGCCGGGTTTCCTGTCGATACTTGCCCTGAGCTACATCTATGTCATCTTTGGCAATGTCGGTGTCATCGAGGGATTGTTCTTCGGCCTGAAGGCAGCTGTCCTGGCCGTCGTGTTGCAGGCGGTCGCAAGGATCGGCACGCGAGCGCTCAAGAATAGGGTGATGGTGCTTATTGCCGTCGCGGCGTTCTTGGCAATATTTGCATTCCGTGTGCCGTTCCCGCTCATCATTCTGACCGCTGCAATCATTGGATATTTCGGCGGTCGTGCAGGATCGCCGTTGTTTCAGGTGGGGGGCGGACATGGACGTTCGGGTCCCGGACTTGCGGATCGGGATTCTGCCCTTGGCGAGGAGACGCCGGCCCACGCGCGTCCAAACCTTCTCTGGTCGTTGAAGATATCGGCCGCCTTCCTGCTCCTGTGGCTCATCCCTGTTGCAGCCCTTCTACTGATCCTCGGGCCGGACAATGTGTTCAGCCAGATCGGTATCTTTTTCAGCAAGATGGCGATGGTGACCTTCGGCGGCGCTTATGCGGTGCTGTCCTATGTGGCGCAGGAAGCTGTTCAGAATTACGGCTGGCTCAAGCCGGGCGAAATGCTCGACGGCCTTGGTATGGCTGAAACCACGCCGGGGCCTTTAATACAGGTTGTGCAATTTGTCGGTTTCATCGGCGCATTTCGTGATCCGGGCGTGCTGTCTCCGCTGACCGCTGCCACACTGGCGTCGATCCTGACGACCTGGGTGACCTTTGTTCCGTGCTTTCTCTGGATATTTCTTGGAGCCCCCTTCATCGAAGGCTTGCGCAACAACAAAGCGCTGACGGGAGCCATGTCAGCAATCACGGCGGCAGTTGTTGGTGTGATCATGAACCTGGCAATCTGGTTTGCGCTTCACCTTCTGTTCAGCGAAATCATCCACTGGCAGGCATATGGCATCAATCTGGATGTTCCGGTGGCGCATTCAATCAATGTGCCATCGTTGCTGCTAACGCTTGCTTCCGTCGTTGCCATCTTCCGCCTCAAGCTTGGAATGATCCCGACGCTTTTGATTTCGTCAGCGGCGGGGATTGGGTGGTATTTTGCCACCAAATACTGAAAGGTCTCCTTGTTAGAGGAAGTCAAATCGGCTTAACTGCTTTATCGATCATCGACCGGCTTGAGCCAGGGAACTGGCGGGAGTGTATCGCTTGCTGTTTTGGCTGGGCCAGAAATACCAGCACTTGAGCCATGAAGGCGGCTGCGCCTGCCACAGCCTGCGAGCTCAGCAGCTATTTGCACGCGTCGACAAGGGACTGTCGCGCCGCTCCATTCTGAAAGGTGTCGCAGCGAGCCTTGCCGCTCCTGTGCTTGGAATGGCCAGCCCTGGCTTCGCGCAGAGTCCGGCCAAACCGATCCTGCTCAGCAATGTGAATATTTTCGACGGGACAAGCGGCAAGCTTGCCCAAGGTCAAAGCGTTCTGGTCGAAGGTAAATTCATCAAGGCTCTGGTCACGTCCGCAGACACGGTTGCCGATGCCGACGTCGTTGACTGCGGCGGACGGACGCTGATGCCAGGCATGATCGACGCGCACTGGCATTCCATCCTGGCGGGCATTTCACAGATTGCGGCAATGACCGCCGATATCCCCTACGTCCACCTTGTCGCCGCACAAGAGGCAGAGCGCACGGTGCTGCGTGGCTTCACCACGGTCCGCGACGTGGGCGGTCCTTCATTCGCCCTGAAACGCGCCATCGACGAGGGACGCATTGCGGGACCGCGTATCTATCCTTCCGGCGCCATGATCTCGCAGACGTCCGGACACGGCGACTTTCGCATGCGCACGGATCTGCCGCGAACGGCGCAAAGCGATCTCAGCGTGGCCGAGCAGGCGGGCATTTCGGCTATCGCCGACGGAGAAGCGGAAGTGCTGCGCCGGGTACGCGAGCAACTCATGCTGGGCGCCAGCCAGATCAAGATCATGGGCGGCGGCGGCGTCGCGTCTGCCTACGACCCGATTGATGCGCTCCAATATACCGAAGCCGAGATGAAGGCGGCAGTGTCTGCGGCGACGGACTGGGGCACCTATGTGTGCATCCACGCTTACACGTCCGCCGCCGTTCAGCGCGCCCTCGCATGCGGCGTCAAATCCATCGAGCATGGCCAACTTGCCGACGAGGACACCGTCAGGCGCATTGCGGATGCGGGCGCATGGTGGAGCATCCAGCCCTTTCTTGCCGATGAGGATGCCAACACCTACGCGTCGCCCGAACAGCGCGCGCAGCAGCAAAAGATCGCAGACGGAACGGCCCGGGCGGTCGAACTGGGACGCAAGCACGACGTACGGATGGCGCTTGGCACCGACATATTGTTCAACCCGAAGGGCACCGCCACGCAGGGCAAGCAGCTCGCCAAGTTCGCCCGGTGGTATGATAACGCCGAGGTGTTGCGGCTTCTGACCAGCGGCAACGCCGAGCTCGCAGGTCTTTCCGGACCGCGCAATCCCTATCCGGGAAAGCTCGGCCGGATCGAGCCTGGTGCCTATGCCGATATTCTGGTGGTCAACGGCGATCCGCTCAAAGACATCTCCTTGATCGCCGATCCTGAGCGGACGATGCAGCTCATCATGAAGGAGGGGCGCATCCACAAGAATACACTGTAAGCGTGAAGGGGGCCTTGAATAGATTTGCCGTTGCCGTTTTATCAATGTGTGGGGGCGTTTCTGGCACATCTCCAACAATGTGACACTCACCATAGGCCTTGGCAGGCTACAAAGTGCTTGATATCGATTACGAGCGTGGCGGCCATGTCCATGATACGCGGTTGTCCGGGCCAGTTCGGGGCTTGACGTACCGGTTTTGAGACAGGGCCAATGCCCACGACGGCTGCAAGGAGATGAATGGGATGTTGTCAGCCGCCGTGACAATCATAGTCAATCACCCGCTTTAACCGGGAAGCGCTAACCATGCAGACTGCCATCATTTTCGATTGCGAATTTCTTTGCCGCGAAGGGTCCCAGCGTCGATTCTGGTGTGCGGCTGATGATCCTGATCCGGTTATTGCACAAATCGGGGCGGTGAAACTCGGGCTGGAGGGAGATTTCCCTCTTTTGGATACGTACCGATCTCACGTTCTGCCAGTCGACCGATTTGGCAACAGGTATGCGCTCGATCCGTTTTTCACCAAGCTGACGGGGATCACCGATGAAACCATGGAAGCGGAGGGCGTATCGCTGCAGGACGCACTGGCAGGCGTCGATCACTTCTCAAATGGTGCGCAATTCTGGTCGTGGGGGAAGGATGAGCTGAACATGGTTGCCGTCAGTTGCTATGTCGCCGGCATTCAGCCATCCATTCCGGCTGGCCGGTTCGATAATGCGGTAAAGCTGCTGATTGCGGCTGGGATGCCAATTGAGGATTTGGCCAAGACGCCCAGCAACAGGCTCGCTGATTACTATCGTGTGAAACATCCCCCGTTGCAGGGACACGATGCACTCGATGATGCCCTTTCCGTGGCATACACGCTCCAATATTTATTGAAATCTGGGAAATTGCAGCCAGACTTTTTCGATCACAGCAAGTCCTGAAAGTCAGCCGCTTGGTGCCCAATCGCATGCGTCAGCTCACGATAGAGACAGGTGGGAGCGCGATCTGTTATGGGCTGCCAAGGAATGACCGGATTGGGTGGGCATCACAGACCTGAGCCTCGATATAGCCGCCACCGAGAGAGCTTTGCCTTTCAGGTAAGCCGTGGATAGCAACAATCTCCCGGATACCCGGCAGGGTGAAGACTTGGCCCTGGCATGGAGATTTGACAAGTGAATTGCCATTCAACCGGATAGGCACAACAGGTGGCATTCTCCGGAAATTAGCAATCACCGGCGATCGCTGCTAATATATTGTATTCTAATGATTATTATGTGAATTCCATTGATTTGCCATTGAAGTCGGCAAACAAGTGCGGCACCATATTTCCAATGTGAGAACAACGGAGATTGCGATGCACTTTTCGTCAGAGATGGAACGCCAGCTGAAGGGCTACGGTATCACAACTGCTCATATTCTATACCGCATTCCCCATTTTCAATCCGTTCTGCAGACCTATATCTGGCAGGACTACGATCTTGCTCCGGAATTTCCCGAGATGAGGAAATTCCTGGACTTCTGGCAAAGAAAACTGGATGGCCCGCTGCATTCCGTTCGCTACTGCCATCAACGCCTTATTGGCCCCAGTGAGTGGCGTCATGTCGATGGTGAGTTCAAGTTGAACTGAGTGACCTGAGGGTTTCATTGGCAAAGCGGTCCGCGCCAGCCTACCCGGGCACCAGGCCGTCGAACACTTCGAGCATCGCATCGGCAATCGCCTTGCCCAATGCGGTCCCGCATTCTTTAATTCCAGCTTCATCCATATCACGTGCGGCCAATGCCAGCGCGGATCCCTCGGCCCTGACAATCTCCTGGGCACGCTCGATGGCCCAAAGGGCAAAATCGCTTCGCGTGGTTATTTCGATCGTTTCCATGTTATGTTCCACTTCGGTGAAGGACCCCAACAATGGCGGAGAGACCCGTTGAGGCTGCTCAAAAAGATTGTCTGTCCGGCTTGCCTTTGTCTCGCCGGGCATCTTTTTACCGCCCATGCAAATGCTGACCAGTTCGTACAGTTTGAAAGTGCGGCTGTGAAGCCTACTCAGTTTCAGGAACGCAACGCCCGGGCAAGAGGCGAGGCAGTGAATGCCGTTCCCGGCACGCCGCTGCAGGGGTATCTGACACGACCACAGGGGGAAGGGCCGTTTCCCGCCATCGTCATTCTGCACGGATGTGCGGGTATACACCCGAGTGTGAAGGAAACCTGGCCCGAGCGGCTGGCATCGTGGGGCTACGTTGTACTTGTTGTCGACAGCTTCAGCACGCGTGGCATTCAGAACACCTGTAATAACCTCCTTGTCGACCGTGTATATGATGCCTATGGGGCTCTGGAGTTCCTATCAAACTACAGTTTCGTTGATCCCAAACGCATTGCTGTGATGGGTTTCTCGGCTGGCGGGATTGCAACACTGGAAGCGGTGCAATTTGGCGGGGCCGAGCGGCTGATGGAGCACAAGTTCAAGGCGGCGGTAGCCTATTATCCGATATGCAAGGCAGCCAATGGCGACATGGCGGTCCCGACTCTGGTTCTGGTCGGCGACCTCGATGACTGGAGTCCCGCGGAGCAATGCCGAACGATGATGAAACAACGCAGCGGCGCGGGAAGCCCCGTACAACTCAACGTCTATAAGGGTGCGCATCACGCGTTTGACGCTCCGGAATTCAAGACTGGCTTTGAAGCCTACGGTCACTGGATCGAATACAATGGGATTGCCGCCGATCAATCCGTAAGCGACGTCCATGCCTTCTTACGGGGAGTCTTTGGGAATTAATTCATCCGGGCAAGATTGCATCTCCAAAGGTCTCAATCCGAAATGTGGAAGAACGCGCATCAGCGGGAGCCATGCGTTTGTCGCCCGCAAAATATAGTCCGCCGTGTCGTGCCAGTTCATTTTCCGCAAGCAATTGAAGTGGAACGGTGTCGCCTTGGGCTGCATGCTCGAAGGCGTGGTCAAAGCGCTGCGCAAGTTCGCTGTCCAATTTATTGAGCAGGCGCGGTATCCATTTGCCCTTGCCTGACCACGCGCAACGGCCAAGCAGTGCAAAATCGGCCAAGGGTTGATAGAGCTCGGCCGCTATGGCACGTCGCTCCGCAGGCGCGTGCGCGTCGCGCAAATCTTCAAGAAGGCTTGTAATCAGATAACGAATACCGTCCCGTTTCTCACCCTCGAATGGTGGAGGGCCTTTGGCGAGGAGATTTGCAGCAAACGTCTTGAGGGCTTCCGCACGATCGATGTCAGGCCCAATCGCGACACCCGAAGCGATCATGTCCACCATTATGGGATAACCGTTCTTGGCATCATTCTCTATGAACCAGGCCAAGGTTTGAGGGTCATGCACAAAGGCTTCGACCGGAAGGCCAGATTCGATGAATGACTCGCGCCATGCCGCATCGAGATGGTCAAAGACAACAACGAGGTCGATATCCGAAGAGGGGGTGCCTTCGCCGCGCATGATGGAGCCTGCTACAAACGCACAGGATGCACCTTGAAAACGGGCGGCGAAAACATGATTGGCAATGACCAGTGCTCGGTTGATCTGCTCTTGCATTCCAACTCCCATGTTCTGCTCCCTCAGAAATGCTGAAATCTCATGCGGCTTTGCCAAATTATGTCTCATGCCACGTTCCGTTGAAGAGAGCAGCTTCTCGTTCACACCCCTCGACGATAAACCCGCACTTTTCATGTGCCCGGATCGCACGCTTATTATAGGCGAGGACCCGAATTCCTATCCGACGCAAGCGCATGGTCAAGAACGCATACCCAGTACCAGCTTTATAGCGCAACTGCCCAATCCATGGCCAAGAGAAGTCTTGTCGTAGATGCCGATTGCCAACGTCGACATGCGCGATGGCAGATGAATGAGGTTCAGCCGGGCTTCCGTCAGGATGAACCAGGTACGTTTCCACGTGAGCCATTAAGCCAGCACAACCCGGTGTGCGCTTGCATAAGGGGGGCAGTTATCAGTAGACTGGGTGCATGGCACTCAAACGAATGGACAACTTAGGAATCGTCGTCGAAGACCTCGAAGAGGCGATTGATTTCTTTCGCGAGCTCGGCCTCGAACTCGAAGGTCAGGCCACAATTGAAGGAGAATGGGCCGGACGTGTCACTGGACTGGGCGATCAGCGTGTCGAGATTGCCATGATGCGCACACCGGACGGCCACAGCCGGCTTGAACTTTCCCGCTTCCTCACGCCGCCCGTCGTCGCGGATCACCGCAATGCTCCGGTCAACGCTCTAGGCTACCTCCGCGTCATGTTCACCGTGGACGATATCGACGACACGCTTGAACGGCTCCGCAAGCGCGGCGCGCAGCTTGTAGGCGAAGTCGTCCAGTACAAAGACGCGTATCGGCTCTGCTACATCCGTGGGCCTGAAGGACTTCTCATCGGACTTGCCCAAGAACTCAGCTGAGCGGGCACGTTGCAATTGTGCACGCCAACCAGGCCATCACCGAAACATTGGTCCTTTTGCACAAAATGTCGGCTCTTGGCGGCGGCATTGCCGCTCAGGCGAAACATCCCGATACGCGTTTTCATATGTGTTTTTTACCCGGAGGACGCCCGGATTCAATCCACTGTACGCGCTGAGGGGCGCTGTGAGTGCGTTCCACCGATATCACCTCAGCTTCGGCCAAGATACAGAGTGGAATGTCCGCCAGTCAGAAATGGGTTGTAAGTTGGGTAAGCCAAACAGGTGATACCTCGACCAGCAAGGTCTCCATCCTCTTGTCCAAGCCACTCACGATAAGAAATCCGATGGCGAAGAGCAGAGCGCCCAATATGGCTTTCCCTCGTTGACCGGCGTGCAGCAGCTGGTTGCGCCACCGGAGCATGCGCTCCCGGGAAACAACTCCGAGAAGAAGCAAAGGCAGGGCCGCACCGATACCAAAGGCTGTCATGACGCTTGCCACCTGTCCGAGATCCTTACCCTGTGCCGCCAGCACGGATGCAGCACCAAGCGTCGGACCGACGCAGGGTGTCCATACCGCACCGAGCAGCAGACCAAGGGCGAACTGCCCCTTTAACCCGGTTGCGGAAAATCCACCAAAGCGGCGATCGGCCCAGCCGCCAATTGGGCCCCCTGACACGGCGAGTTGAGTCTGGAATTTGGGAACCATGAGGACCAACCCGACTGCCAACAAGAGCAGGGCGGCAAAGTCCTGAAAGGCTCCGGTGTCCAACCCGATTGCGAAACCGATCGTTGCGACAAACAGCCCAATGCCAACGAATGAGATGGCTAGGCCCGCAGCAAGCGCGACCGGACCCAACTTGTGCTGGAAGACAGCTACGCCAATGACAAGCGGCAAGAGTGGCAGAACGCAAGGCGACAATGTTGAGAGGATACCAGCCAGGAACGCAAACAAGGAGCTGCCAATTCCCATTGCACTATCCTCACTTCATTGCCGTTGACTGAATGAGAGCTTCTATTGAGCCCGGATTCGTATCGCCGACCGACCGAGCGGTCTCCACCGTTCCTCGGAACGCGATCAAGGTGCTTTGGCTCTGCGCATGAAATTGGCGGACGATCGATTTCTGGCTGTCGAAATCGACCTCGAAAATCACGAGGTCCGTGTTCACCGGCTGCTCTGCAAGCCTGTCGATGATCGGCTTCTGGGCCTTGCAGGTAGGGCACCATGTGGCCGAAATATCCACGAGAATGCGTGCACCGCTTTGCTGCGCCGCTTTGAAGCTTGCCGTATCGTAGGACTTTCGATCAACTGCGCCCGCCACGGATCCAGCGGCCCATGTCGCCGATAACGCCGTGAGCAGGGAAATAAGAAACAGTCGTCTTTTCATGATTATCTCCATCATCTTCCGGGGTTCAATCCTGTGGTGACAAGGTGCGCGGAGCCACCCATCGGAACATTCTTCGACCGAACAGGCCGCCGAGCCCTATCAGCAGGACCGCGGTGCCCAGGTTCCACATCAGGATCATCATGGTGGCATCGATGACGTGAAACAGCGACAAAGCTGTCGCAGTGATCGCAGCCACGGCAAGACTGCCCATCAAGGTCGTGACTGTTGGCCGGAGCGGAGCCGCGTAGCGGAGCATCACGAGCATTGTCAGCGACAAAGGCAAACTGGTCAGGACCAGGGTCGCGAAGCAATCGGCCGCTTCCCCAAGGCTGATGCCATCGGGACTGACGCTGATCCACTGGACGAGACACTGGTATCCAATATTCGACAGCCACAACACCACGGCCGGCAAAGGAAGGAGCAGCCAGAGCCGGGAGCGGTCCGGCAGGCTCAGTTCAAAGGCAGCAATGGCGGCCGATATGCCGGTCAAAAGGGACGCTGTCATACTGATGGCAAAGATAGGGTCCCGAAGACGTTGAACGAGATCGGGCCGAATCCCTTGACTGACAGCAATCAACGCAAGCAACACAGCGGCGAGCAAAAGCCAGCAGACCGCACGGATCGCCGGCGGCCGCAGTCGCCGGACCGGCGCCATGTTTGATGCAAGTGTCGCGATGAGATCCGGAGTCTTGATCATATGTTCTTCCAATCGGCCAGCTTCTTGCGCAGGTTCTTCAGAGCGCGATGCGTGGCGACCTTCAACGAAGCGATGGACATGCCCGTTACCATCGCGGCCTCTTTCAGCGACATTTCCTTGAGCTTGAGCAGCCGGATGGCCTGCTGTTGCGTTGGGGCGAGAGTGCCGATTGCACTTTCCAATTTATGTCGATCCGGCCTTACGTCCATGTTTGCTCGGGGCTCGGCCAAGGCTTGGTGCGCTGCAGTAAGAGATACCTCGTTGGCCTTTACGCGGCCCTGACGCCTTAGCCGATCGATAAAGCGGCGATTGGCGATCGCGACCAGCCACGGTCCAAATGGCCGTGCGGGATCATAAGTGTGGCGAATCGAATGCACCGTGAGCAAAACATCCTGAACGGCGTCTTCAATGTCGCTTTGATCGCGATGTCGCCGGGCTGCAAGTGAGCGAAGATACGGTGTTATCGCCTCCAACAGCCGAAGATAGGCAGATGCGTCACCATCCTGGGCGCGCGCCATGAGGATGGTCCAATCGAGGTCAGGGATACTCGGCTCAGCGTGGCTGAAATCATGCATTCCGTTATCGCTGTTTCCCACATCGTGCTGTCGTCCGGCGACGATTTTCAACGGCTGAAAGTGGCTGCGTGGTTCCTCGGTCATCGCTGCGCTCCACATGAAGACGCGACTATTGGAGTGGAACCAATGTGGTTGTCGGGGCTTCGGAGGCGGCGAGGAGACATTAACCGGCACCTCGCGCTTTCCCCGCGTGATTGAACCGGTCAAGCAGATGATCGAGCGAAATCTTGCCCGGTCCAAGAGCAATGAGGGCGATCGCCAGGGCTGCCCAAGGGAGATGGAAGGTTGCCCAGCCATCCGGTACAACGAGTTGGATCACGGCTGTCATCATCAGGAGGCAGAGGGCGCTGAATCGCGTTGCCAGGCCAAGCACAAGCAGGATCGGGAATGTGATCTCGGCGATCCCGACCAGATGTGCGATCAAGACCGGCGCTGGAAAACCATAGAGACCGCCGAAAATATGAAGTTGGAACTCTTCCTCGAAGAGATAGAGCGTACTTGGTGAAAGCGAAAGAGAGCCGTCCCATCGGGTAAGGCCGGACCGAAAGAAGGGCACGGCGAGCGCGATGCGAAGCATAGGCGGTGCTGTCATCAATGCCACTTGGACGAGCCGCCTGGTGATATTTCGGATGGTCCGCCCGATATCGAAATCGTGGAAGGACGTGCTGACCCCGGTCATGGTCGTCCTGCCAATTTTTGCAATGTCGTATTGGTCGAGGGGCTGTAGCCGATAAAGACGCCGGTCCTCATAAGTTCTTCCAGGTTGACCGTCAGATCAAAACCGTGGTCGGCAGCCATAGCGATCTTCAGCGCAGCCAGCACCGACATCCCGTCAGCAAGTGCTTGCAGGAAGTCCAAGCCGCCCCTTGCCAGCAACCGGACTTCGACCTCGGCCGCCGGTCGAACGATAAGCACATCCTCACCAAGCGCAAGGTCGACAGGCGCTGGAACCCCGCCGGCAATGTTCATCCGCCAGATCGTAAAGGCTGGGAATTGCGAGCGGACCAAATGCACCGAAGGATGGGGAAGGAGACAGATTTCTGGAAGAGCCTCAGGTGCTATTGCGGCGAGAACCAAAGGATCGAGAGGCGAAGCTTCGGCTGCGTGATATGCCTGCGTCCAGAAATACTCGATGCGGGCGACGTCGCTTAGGTAGGGAAGCGTTGCTGCCGGGGCGAAATCACCTATAAAATCCGGGAAACTGGCACCATAGTCGAGAAGGATTGGCGAGCCTGGCGGCTCGGCAATCACGTAGGTGCGCGCCATCGCCTGAAAGAATGCCTGACCAACGATGCGGCAAATGGCTGGGAATGTCGCCTGTAACGTCTCGACCAGACCAGCCACCACATTGTTGCGATAGACCGCAAACCGCCGCGCACTGGGCTCTCCGTCTGGCCCGACAAGGCCAAACGGGGCTGGCCGCTCGGGATCGAGCAGCGCGGCGGCGAATTCCTGTTGCCGTTCAGCCAGCCGCAGCATGGTAAAATCCCGTGGGCAGCCCGGCAAACATGATTGCCTCGGCGCGCTCAGCTTCTGCCTTGAGCATGGTCCATGCAGGAATATCCGCGTCCCATTCGATCAGCGTGGGTAAAGGACCGACACGTTTCACCGTGTGTTCGAAAAGACCCCAGACGATCTCGTCGACGGGACGATCATGGGTATCGATAAGAAGCGGCCGCCCCTTGTCGTCAGCCTCCTTCGCATAGCCTGCCAGATGGATTTCCCGCACATGGGCGAGGGGATAAGCATTGATATAGGCGATGGGGTCCCATTCCTGATTGGTCGACGCGACGTGCACGTTGTTGACATCAAGGAGGAGACCGCAGCCTGTTCGCCGGACAATCTCGGCAATGAAGTCGATCTCCGAATAGGTGCTTTCGGCGAAGGCGAGATAGGTTGACGGGTTCTCCAGCAACATCTGTTGCTGAAGGTTCTCTTGAACGTCATCAATGTGTTCGCAAACGCGGGTGAGTGCCTCGACCGTGTAAGGCACCGGCAGCAGATCGCTCAGAAAACCTGCATCGTGCGATGACCATGCCAGATGTTCAGAGAACAGCCCGGGTTGGTAACGTTGAACCAGCTCCCTAACGCGTTTGAGGTGATCTTGATCAAGTGGCCGGTCTGCACCGATCGACAAACCGACGCCGTGGAGGGACAGTGGATAGTGTTCGCGGATGGCCGAGAGATAGCGGTGCGGCGGACCGCCTGCGCCCATATAGTTTTCCGCATGGACTTCGAAAAAGCCAATATCTGGAGCGGTCTCGACGATTAAGCGGTAATGCCCGGGTTTGAGCCCGACGCCGGCACGCGGCGGAATCAAAGCTTGAGTGGCGGACGGCAACTGATTGTACATTGTGACCTCGTCGAAACCGATTGCCCGGACGAGCGGTGCAAATGCCCGTCCGGTTCAGTCTTTTTCAAACTTTCGGCGTGAGACTTCCCGTGCCCTTCGGTGTATGCATGGTTGTGCACGTACCCTTGGGCTCAAGCTTGAAAGCATTTCCTTGATAGTCGGTCGTGCTCGTTCCAGCGCAGGTGGTGCCAGCACCGGCGTAGCAGTCATTATGACCCTTGAGGGCCACACCAAAACATTTTTCCATCTTGCCGGATTTGACTTCTTTTGCGGTCATGTTACGCATCTTCATCATGTCAGCCTTGCTCATTGGCCTCATCTCCTCCGCGCTTGCAGATGTGACGGCAAACGAACCGAGGGCCGTAGCGAACGCGCCGGCGACCAGAGCGGATAGCATGCGATTGGACATTTCTGTTCCTCCGATTATGGGTTGGCGGTGGACGATGTGCTTTTGCCCAGCGGGGCCATCGCGGCTCGTCTGATAGGAAGTTCGCGCGGCACGCTAAAAGGTTACTGCCAAATCAAACAAACAGTCTTTTTATCCATGTTCGATATCGGGCGCTCTCAGCCGGTGCCAACACGATCAACAGCATTCCTCATAGGCGAAGTGGCGTGTTTTGTGCCCTGCATGTCTCTTGAATCGGCGGGCAGGGCACATCACCGTAGGAGCAGAAGACGCAGCAATCGCCCTCGTTAGGTTTGAGCAGCGTTCCGCAGCCCGTGCATTCGTAGAAGTATCGGCAAGCATCGGTGGGCATTGTCTCGGAGGCTCGATGTCCACAAAGCGGGCAGGTAAGGGTCGAGATGACCTGTGTCATGGTGATTGTCCCAGCTTGAGTAATCGGATGCGCCAGTCTTGGATCATACCGCGCTTCCCACTCCCTCCCTGAGGCAGGTGAGCGTCAGTCACGGCTGCTTTCCTCGCAAGATAGGTGTATCCTGAACCCTGTAGCCACTACAGGCTCAAGAGGAAACGGAGGCCATGCGTGATCTGACGATCGGCAAAATCGCACGAGCAACAGGCGTCCATCTGGAAACGGTCCGTTATTACGAGCGTATCGGCCTGATGCCTGAGCCTGTACGGACGGCCGGTGGCTATCGCAGCTATGGTTCCGAGCATGTGCGGCGGCTGTCATTCATCCGACGAGCACGTGAGCTCGGCTTTGGGATCAAAGATATCAAGGCACTTCTTGCCCTGGTGCAGCCGAGCGAGGCGTCCTGCGCCACAGTCAAAACACTGACCTCGGCCCATCTTGATGATGTGCGAGCCAAGATTTCCGATCTCCGCAGACTGGAAAGCATCCTCGCCCAAACGGTCGATCAATGTTCGGGCAGCGTGTCTCCGACTTGCCCCGTTTTGGATATGCTTAATCACATAAACTAGACGCCGATTATGTGCGCGTATCATCAGGACAAGTTCGGCAAGCAATAAGAGCGCGGTTAATACAATCGCTCCCAATCTGCTCTGCCTTACGCTGCATTTGACAAGTTCACCTATGTCGAACCTGAAGAAAACGACGATGACCTTAAGAAGCTTCGCACATGGCTTGGAAAGATAAAGGCGCTCGACGTCTACCAATCCCCAAAAGGGGCGGAAGCGATGAATAAGCGCAATGAGCGCGAAGCTCGGCTCGAATCCTTCGCCCAACCGGTGTTTGCCGCGCAGGATGAGAACAAGCCCAACTCGGGGCCTCAATCGTAACAATGCACACCGGGGAAATAGCTAGTCGCTCGCCCTGCCTGAATCTTCCTGGTGTATAGTGGCGGGTTGACTGGGCTTCTAGCGACCTTGGAGAAGGTCTCCGGTTGTCCGATTCATTGGTCTGAACTTGGTTTTTGGGTTCCCCAACCCTTGGGAAACCCGTTTTCTCAGGAAATAGTTTTTCAGCTAAGCCTTTGACTTCGTTGGTAGGAGAACGGGACATCGGGTCCTAAATACAGAACTTTGGGTCTCCCACCACCACTTAGCTGGTTTAGCTGCAGCCGGACGTGCTTCCGCATGTATCGCACTTCAGGCAGGTGCCGTTGCGCACCATGGTGAAGTTCGAGCATTCCGAGCAGCTGTCGCCGGTATAGCCCTGCATCATCGACTTGATGCGGCGGTCGGACATCACCTTCTTTGCTTCGGCCTTGGCTTCTTCCGCCGCGGCTTCGGCGCTGGCATCCCCAAACAGGGCGGAGGCAGCGGATGTGTCTTCTTCCAGCTGGTCCTTGGCGCGTTCCTCATAGTCACGCTTGAAGCCCGTGGCCTCGTCCTGCGCCTGGGCAATAACCGGCTTGGTCGCGATGGCAACCGCGGAGCGGGTCGCAAGGGCCGTGACGTTCGACGCCATGACGGCCTTCGGTGCACCCGAGCCGAAACCCTTGGGATCGGGAGCGCCGGGGCTGACCATCTTCAGGACGGCGCCGCGGGTCAGACCCTTGGATACCGGCTCGGTCTTGCCCTCGGAAATGCCGCGGCCCAGCGATGTGTTGGAGAAGTCGGACTGATCCACATGGGCAAGATCATGGCGGTCGAGATAGGAGACAGCCAGCTCACGGAACACATAGTCGAGGATCGACGTGGCGTTCTTGATCGCGTCATTGCCCTGAACCATGCCGGCCGGTTCGAACTTGGTGAAGGTGAATGCCTCCACATATTCTTCCAGCGGCACGCCATATTGCAGGCCGAGCGAGATGGCGATGGCAAAGTTGTTCATCATCGCCCGGAAGGCAGCGCCTTCCTTGTGCATGTCGATGAAGATCTCGCCGAGACGGCCATCGTCGAACTCACCGGTGCGCAGGTAGACCTTGTGGCCGCCGACGACGGCTTTCTGGGTGTAACCCTTGCGGCGGTTCGGCAGTTTCTCGCGGTCGTGGATATATTTCTCGACGATGCGCTCGACGATCTTCTCGGTGACCTGCACCGCGCGGGCGGCGGCAGGCGCCTCGATCAGCGCCTCGATGGCATCGTCCTCGTCGTCATCCACGTCGGCGAGCAGCGAGGAGTTCAGCGGCTGCGACAGTTTCGAGCCATCGCGGTAAAGCGCATTGGCCTTCAGCGCCAGTTTCCATGACAGCATGTAGGCCGACTTGCAGTCGTCGACGGTTGCTTCATTGGCCATGTTGATCGTCTTGGAGATCGCGCCGGAGATGAAGGGCTGGGCGGCGGCCATCATGCGGATGTGGCTGTCGACCGAGAGATAGCGCTTGCCGATCTTGCCGCACGGATTGGCGCAATCGAAAACCGGATAATGCTCTTCCTTCAGGAAGGGCGCGCCTTCCAGTGTCATCGCGCCGCAGATGTGGATGTTGGCGGCTTCGATTTCCTTCTTGGAGAAGCCGAGTGCCGGCAGCATTTCGAAGGAGAAGTCGTTGAGCTGTTCATCGGTGAAGCCGAGAACATTCTTGGCGAAGTCTTCGCCGACCGTCCATTTGTTGACCGCGAACTTGATGTCGAAGGCCGACTTCAACGCCGTGTTCAGCGTGGCGATGATCTCGTCGGTAAAGCCCTTGGCCTTCAGCGAGCCCGGGTTGATGGCGGGTGCCTGGTTGAGATTGCCGTGACCGACGGCATAGGCTTCGATTTCAGCAATCTGGCTTTCGGAATAACCGAGCGTGCGCAGGGCTTCCGGTACGGCGCGGTTGATGATCTTGAAGTAACCGCCACCGGCGAGCTTCTTGAACTTGACCAGAGCGAAATCCGGCTCGATGCCCGTGGTATCGCAGTCCATGACGAGGCCGATCGTGCCGGTCGGCGCGATGACGGTGGCCTGCGCATTACGGTAGCCATGCTTTTCGCCGAGTTCCAGCGCCTTGTCCCAGGCCGAACGGGCATGGGCGATCAGGTCCTGGTCCGGGCAGTCGGAAGCAATCAGCGCAACCGGGTTGACGGCGAGGCCTTCATAACCCTGGGTTTCGCCATGGGCAGCGCGGCGATGGTTGCGGATGACGCGCAGCATGTTGGCGGCATTTGGTGCATAGCCGTTGAAAGCACCCAGCTCCTTGGCCATTTCAGCCGAGGTTGCATAGGAAATGCCGGTCATGATGGCGGTGAGGGCGCCGCCGATGGCGCGGCCTTCAGCGCTGTCATAGGGAATGCCCGAGGTCATCAGCAGGCCGCCGATATTGGCGTAGCCGAGACCGAGCGTGCGGTATTCATAGGAGAGGCGGGCGATTTCCTTGGACGGGAACTGCGCCATCATCACGGAGATTTCGAGGACGATCGTCCACAGGCGGGCCGTGTGCTCATAACCCGTCACGTCGAACTTGCCGTCCTTGCCGCGATAGGTGAGGAGGTTGATCGATGCGAGGTTGCAGGCCGTGTCATCGAGGAACATGTATTCCGAGCACGGGTTGGAGGCGCGGATCGGGCCGGCCGCCGGGCAGGTGTGCCAGTCGTTCATCGTGGTGTTGAAATGCAGGCCCGGATCAGCGGACGCCCAGGCGGCGTAACCGATCTTTTCCCAGAGGTCGCGGGCTTTCAGGGTCTTCATGACCTTGCCGTCCTTGCGGGCGGTCAGGCTCCAGTCGCCATCATTCTCGACGGCGCGCAGGAATTCGTCCTTGAGCGACACGGAATTGTTGGAATTCTGGCCGGCAACGGTGAGATAGGCTTCGGAATCCCAGTCGGTGTCGTAGGTCTTGAAATCGATATCCGTGTAGCCCTGCTTGGCGAACTGGATAACCCGGTAAATGTAGTTTTCCGGAACCTGGTTCTTCTTGGCCGCCTTGATCTCGCGCTTCAGCGCCGGGTTCTTGGCGGGTTCGTAGCAATCGCCATTGTCGGCCTCGCAATTCACGCAGGCCTTCATGATGGCAGCCAGATGCTGCTTGACGATCTTGGAACCGGTGACAAGAGCGGCAACCTTCTGCTCTTCCTTCACCTTCCAGTCGATATATTCCTCGATATCGGGATGATCGACATCAACCACCACCATCTTGGCGGCGCGGCGGGTCGTGCCGCCCGACTTGATGGCGCCGGCAGCGCGGTCACCGATCTTGAGGAAGGACATCAGGCCGGAGGAGCGTCCGCCGCCGGAAAGCTTTTCGCCTTCGCCGCGCAGGAACGAGAAATTGGAGCCGGTGCCGGAGCCGTACTTGAACAGGCGGGCTTCGCGAACCCACAGGTCCATGATGCCGCCTTCATTGACCAGATCGTCGGCGACGGACTGGATGAAGCAGGCATGCGGCTGCGGATGTTCATAGGACGATTTTGACTTCGTCAGCTTGCCGGTGTCCGGGTCGACGTAATAGTGACCCTGGCCGGGGCCATCGATGCCATAGGCCCAATGCAGGCCTGTGTTGAACCATTGCGGGGAATTGGGGGCGACGCGCTGGGTGGCGAGCATGTAGGCGAGCTCATCGCGGAACGCGAGGGCGTCTTTCTCCGAATCGAAATATTTGCCCTTCCAGCCCCAGTAGGTCCAGGTGCCGGCAAGGCGATCGAAAACCTGACGCGCATCCATTTCCGAGCCATAGCGTGCGTCGGCCGGCAGCGCTGCCAAAGCTTCCTCATCGGCAACCGAACGCCACAGCCATGAAGGGACGGAATTTTCCTCAACCTTCTTCAGCTTGGCCGGTACGCCTGCCTTACGGAAATATTTCTGCGCGAGAATGTCGGCCGCGACCTGACTGAACTGGGCCGGCACATCGATATTCTCCAGACGGAATACAACAGAGCCGTCGGGATTCTTGATCTCGCTCGTCGCTACGCGGAATTCGATGTCCGCATAGGCTGATTGATTCTCTTTGGTAAAACGCCGTTCGATCCGCATCTGCTTCGTCCTTGTCTCTATATATAGTGTTCGTTGGGCGCCATGTGAAGAGCTGCGCGCATCAAGAACACAAACCCGCCCTATCCGGATTCAGTCCCTGAATCCGGTGCTGTCGCCGCGACCTGTCCTCGATGCGGTTTTCACCGCTTCAGTCCTGGGCCCGGCGGCCCTTTTTTGACGCCTGTTTTGTGACTCGCCCCAAATGAGAATGTCACATTATCTGGTGTCGAACGTACCTGTAAACACTAAATATTGTGTTAAGACACCATTTACCCAACAAATGTTTCCCTGTGCACAATGGTATTCTTCCGGCTGCAGACACAGGTCATCACCGGCGTGCACCATAGGGTGCAAACTGTGAAAAACACTGCATAAACTGGGAAAAAGACCGGTCACATTACTCCCCGGTCACGCCACAAACGCAACGACTGCCCTATAAAAAGTGACTCGGGGTCGAGCGTCAAGAATTAGTTTTTTACATATTTGTGACCGCAACATCTTGTGTGTCACATATGTGGATAACGGGGAGAACTTTCGCTTGTTTTTCCGGTAGCTGGCTACGGATGGAAAGGTGGCGCCAATGGCGCTCAACATCACCTATTGTGGGTTCTTGTCCTTCAGGCGCTCATATTCGAGGGCGTCGCGCGTGGCATTTTCCGTATCGCCCTTGGCGTTATAGGCGATGGCACGGTTGTAAAAGGCGGTGGGATAGTCCGGCTTGAGGCGGATAACGGCGGTGTAACCGGCAATCGCCGCGTCGAGATCGCCTTTCTTTTGAGAGGCATAGGCTTTGCCATACAGGCTGTCGATGTCTTCGGGTGCCAGTTTGAGCGCCGTGTCGTAGTCCTCGATCGCCTGATCGTAATTGCCCAGGTCGTGCCTGGCATAACCCCGGCTGTACCAGGCATCCTTGAAGTCCGGCTTCAGGGTGATGGCTTGGGAATAATCGGCAACCGCAAGATCAAGCTTCTGCACATCCAGATAGGCGTTGCCCCTGTCATAATAGGCCTTGGCGCGCAGCTTATCCGGCGCGCTGTCAATCCAGTTGTCGCAGTTGCTGATTCGCTCTTCCGGTGATGACGATGCGGTCTCGTCGATGCAGCCGTGCTCGATCTTCTGCAATTGCGTATTGTCGAGAGCGAGGGCGGGGCTGGAAAGGATGGCGATAATGGCGAGCGAAAGATTGAAGCGGATCATATCGCTCGTCCCGAACATCAGCGAGGGGTGACGAGCGCCGGATCAAAACTCGCAATGAGGGCCTTCAGTTCCGGCTCTTCGACCCGGCGGGCGCATTCTTCGACGCTGACCCATTCGAGGCGGCGTTCGCCGCGTTCGGGCCAGTTCTTTTCCTGATGGGAAAAATGCATGGGAAAGACATCGACGACGAAATCGCCGCATTCGCCTTCCGACATATCGTGCTTTTCATAGCGGTAAACGCCGATGGAGAAGGGGGCTATATCACCGCGCGCACCGGCTTCCTCATAGGCCTCGGTCTTGGCCGAATGGGCGAAGGTCTTGCCAACCTGCGGCCAGCCCTTGGGCAGCACCCATCGCCCCGTGCCGCGACTGGTGATCAGAAGAATCTCTGTTTGCTGTTTTTTGACCCGGTAAACGAGCGCGGCAACCTGGCGGATTCTGCCGTCCGGCATTTCAATCCGCTTTTCCGTCACGATCTCGTTGGCGTAATTTAAGTTCAATGCTCCGCTCTTTTTTTGCGATTTGTTTCAATGATTGTGAACCGATTCTTGCAAATCGCAATCACTCTCAGGCTACTGTTCCTAGCTTATATGCGACTTGTGTCGATTTTTTGAACAGCAGTGCAAAAAAACCACAGCGGATCCCGCAGAGGCAATATCACTTCGAAGGCAGGGAATCCATTCTACGGAAGAATGAGAGGCAGCCGGAATGAACGGCGCTGATCACGATATGCCATGACCTCCAGCGAGGTCATGGTTCCATTCGTGTTTGGGCGGAGGCGGTTCGGGCTACCCCGCAGGAAATGGCTGGTTAGCCCCGGTGTCCCTTGGTGATCGGTTCCTGATAGGTCAGGCCCATATCCCAGGGGAAATAGATCCAGGTGTCCTGCGAGACTTCCGTGACGAACGTATCGATCAGCGGGCGGCCCTTCGGCTTGGCGTAGACCGTGGCAAAATGCGCCTTGGGCATCATGGCGCGCACGACCGCAGCGGTTTTGCCGGTATCGGTCAGGTCGTCGATGACGAGAATGCCCTCACCACCATCTTGCAGAAGGCGCGGATCGACGTCCTTCAGCACCTTGAGTTCGCCCTGTTCCTCATAGTCGTGGTAGGAGGCAATGCAGACGGTTTCGATCATGCGGATGCCGAGCTCGCGGCAGATGATTGCCGCCGGTACGAGGCCGCCGCGGGTGATGGCAACCATGGCGCGCCATTCGCGCTGCATGCCCGCGACACGCCAGGCAAGGGCACGGGCGTCCCGATGGAACTGGTCCCAGGACACCGGAAAAGCTTTATCGGGAAGAGACATGGTGCACTCCATCAGGTAAACACGAAACAGGCGGAGGTTAATCCGCTAGGGAATGCGTCTCGCAATAGCTGGAAAAGCCTGTCCGTGGCAAGCCGCTTGCGCGGCCCGCTGTTCCCGAGGGTGCAGAAAGATGTGATTTGCGGCTGTCTTGCGCGGAGTTCGTCAGCGTGACATCAGCGTCAGGCATGGCATGTCGGATATGAATGAACTTGTCACCCCGCCAAAAACCCATTCCTTGAGGCGCGACTGGCTATAGGCACCCATGACGATCAGATCCACCTTGTCGTCGGCAATCTTGCGGCGCAGGATCTTGTCGGCGGCCTCGCCATTGGATTCAATCGTGAAAGGATTGACGTTGACGCCGTGGCGGCGCAGGGCGTCCGAGAGCGGGGTGCCCGGAATATCCATATTCGGGTCGGTGGTTTTCTTTGGATCGATCCAGACGACATCCGTGCGTTCGGCCTTGATCAGGAAGGGCAGGGAATCGAACGCCGCCCGCGAAGCCTCGCGCTTGCCATTGAAGGCAACGAGCACGCGGTTGATTTTCGTGGGGAGTTCGATCTTGTAGGGGACAAACAGCACGGGACGCCCGCTTTCCATGACAAGCGGGTCGGTGACATCGTTGACGCTGTCCGGATCATCCGGGTCCGGTTGCCCGGCCACGATGATATCCGCACGCAGGGCGCTTTGGGTGACGCCGGCCGACGGGCTGCTGCTCTCCGAGCGGACGATGCGGAACTCGTGGGAAATCCTGCCCTTGCCCATTTCCTTGTTGAACAGCGCAGAGATCGCCTCCGAATTCTCCTTGTGGCGCTGTTCATGCGCCTCGAACAGGGTCGTATCGGCAAAACCGGTGGGATCTGCGTAAACGATGGGAGAGGGGATCGTGTAAAGGCCGATGATGTGGGTTCGTTCGCTTGAAGAGGCGATCAGCTTTGCCGCGCCCATAACCCTTGGCGCCTCGCGCTCGCTGCGGATAAAAGCGATGATCGTGCGAAATGCCATGCGGGCCTCCATCGGTTGACAGGTCGATCTTGCTATTCAGAGCATTATACGCTCCGAACGCAAGACCGGCGCGTGTGATTTTATCGCAGGTGCGAACGGAACGTTGGCCGCAGGCCTATGGTTCCTCAGATTTGCTTGGCCGATGCGAGGTGTTCCACCATGGCCCGTACGGCCTGTTCTGCGGCGGCGAGCTTGTCCTCGTCACGGGCGCGGACAACCAATTCCGTTGAAAACCTGTTGTTTTCGTACTTCGGATAGGAGCCGATGATCGTATCGGGATGCGCTGCCTGGATATCGCGCAGCGGTATGGCAATCGTGCCTTCGCCGAAGGGGCAATTGACCGAACGGGAAAGCAGCTGCTTGCCGACCCTCAGCGTGGGAATCACATTGTCGAGCATCGCCTGAAAAATCGAGGGAACACCCGCCATCACGTAGACATTGCCGATGTTGAACCCGGGCGCGGTCGAGACGGGATTGTCGATATGCACGGAACCGCGCGGCATGCGCGCCATGCGCTGGCGGCTTTCGGTGAACTCCATGCCGCGCGCCGCGTAATTGTCGCCCATCAGCTGCATGGCCTTGGCGTCATGCTCGCAAGGCACGCCAAATGCCTTTGAAACGGCGTCCGCCGTAATGTCGTCGTGGGTCGGGCCGATGCCGCCTGAGGTGAAGACATAATCATAGGCGCCGCGCAGGGCATTCAACGCGTCAACGATGCGGTCTTCCTCATCCGGAACAATCCGCACTTCCTTCAGATCGATGCCGACCGCCGTCAGAATATCGGCGAGATGGCCAATGTTCTTGTCCTTGGTCCGGCCGGACAGCAACTCGTCGCCAATGGCAAGCATGGCAGCGCTCACGACTTCATTCGTCATCTGGATTCTCCTATCGCGGAGGCGACCGTAATGGGCGCAAACAGCCGCCGCAAGCCATTTCAAATGGTGAACAGTTTGTCGCGACAATGTCTGTTTTAATGAACAGCGAAAAGCTTAACCTATGGGCATGGCGGCATTTTCCCGTCCAACCGATGTCAACGATGGAGACGATCATGGCCAAGGTGTTGGTGCTTTATTATTCAAGCTGGGGACATATGGAGCAGATGGCCTATGCCGCTGCGGACGGCGCACGGGAAGCCGGCGCCGAGGTCACTGTCCGGCGCGTGCCGGAACTGGTTCCGCTCGATGTGGCGAAGGCCTATCACTACAAGCTCGACCAGAAGGCAGAGATTGCCACGGTGGACGAGCTCGAAACCTATGACGCGATCATTGTCGGCGTATCCTCGCGCTTTGGCTCGATGTCGGCGCAGATGAAGAATTTTTTCGACCAGACCGGCGGTCTCTGGGTCAAGGGCGCGCTGATCAACAAGGTCGGCTCGGTCATGGCGTCTTCAGCCACCCAGCATGGCGGCCAGGAACTGGCGCTTGTTTCCACCCAGTGGCAGATGCAGCACCATGGCATGATCATCGTACCGCTCTCCTATGCCTATCAGGCGCAGATGGGCAATGACGTCGTGCGCGGCGGTGCGCCCTATGGCATGACCACGACGGCCGATGGCGACGGCTCGCGGCAGCCTTCGGCGCAGGAACTGGAAGGCGCAAAATTCCAGGGCAAGCGCGTTACCGAGATCACCATCAAGCTGCACGGCTGATTGAATCAGCCAGCCGGCGCAAGCCGCCTGAGCGGTCCTGCCGCCAATTCGTCAGGACGCAGCGTCAACACGGACACACCGGAGGCTGTAACGGCGACGGTGTGTTCAAACTGTGCGGAAAGCGCCCCGTCTCTCGTCACGACAGTCCAGCCGTCGGCTTGCGTTTTTACGGTCCGGCGGCCCTGATTGAGCATCGGCTCGATGGTGAAAACCATGCCCTCACGCAGGGTGAGGCCGGTTCCCGGCTTTCCGAAGTGCAGGATCTGCGGTTCCTCATGCATTTCCCGGCCGATGCCGTGACCGCAATATTCATGCACCACGGAATAGCCATGGCGCTTGGCATGGCGTTCGATTGCCCAGCCGATGTCACCAAGCCGCGCACCCGGTCGAACGGCGCGGATGCCCATCCACATGGCTTCGTAAGCGGTGTGGACCAGCCGCCTGGCGGCCGGATTGACGTTGCCAACGAGATAGGTCTTGCTGGAATCTGCGATATAGCCGTTCTTCTCCAGCGTGATGTCGAAATTGACGATGTCGCCGTCCCGAAGCACATCCGATTGGGACGGGACGCCATGGCAGACCACATCGTTCACCGAAGAATTCAGCACAAAACCATAGCCGTACTGGCCTTTGCTCGCAGGGCGGGCCTGAAGATCATGGACGATGAAACGCTCGGCCATTTCATTGATCTGAAGTGTCGACATGCCGATCAGCGAGGTTCGATCCAGCAGCCCGAACACGGACGCCAGCAGCCGGCCGGATTCGGCCAGCAATGCCAGTTCCTGGGGCTGCTTCGTCATGCTTCACTCGCAGCCAGCGGTTGCGCCGATACGCCGGCGGAACTGAGCTCGCGCTCGATGATCGCGGTGAAACTGAGCGTCGGATTGGTCTCGCAGAGCATGCCGATTTTGATCCAATAGGCGGCCTGCGCATTGATTGAGCGGCACGATACTTTGCTCGCCCTGCGCAGTTGATCGTGCAGATCGTCATCTATGCTCACAATACCCATGGGTATCTCCATATATGGTTCGTATATGAATCGTATATAATACGGATATGAAAAGGCCAAGGGTAACGTTGCACAGCAGCATGATGAAACGTGCGGGGACGGGAAATGGTGCGGACGGCGGGGGTCGAACCCGCATGACCTATGGCCGAGGGATTTTAAGTCCCTTGCGTCTACCAGTTTCGCCACGTCCGCGCGCCTATGCTTTTCAACGGTTCGGACGATTCCGTCAACAGCCGGTTGCCGGAAAATCGGGGCTCGATCACGTTC